>QNFD01000279.1 GCA_003645435.1 Gammaproteobacteria bacterium
ACCAGGCTCAGTAATGAAAGTCCAACTATGATATAAAAAGGCAGGGCTCCGGCTATTCCAAAGAAATCAAGAAAGGTCGCGCCAACCGCATTACCACCGATAAGACTAGCCATATAAATCGATAGAATTCGGCCTCGCTTATGATCAGCCGCGGCCTGGTTGATCCAGCTTTCGACCACCACCCAGTGTACTGCCATACCGAGGCCAGCGACAAATCTAAGCCCTGTCCAGTACCAGTAATGCTCCAGTAACGACATTGCCATGCAACTCAATAAAAACACAGAAATACCCAGTACCAGGGCACTGGAATAACCACGTCGGCTGAGTATAAAGCCTACCAGAGGTGCGATAATCAGGGTAGCAACCGAGGATGATGCCGCGTTGAGGCCGACCAGGCCTGCGGAAACACCTGCTTCGTCGAGTCGTAACGGAATTAGCGGAAAAAACATGCCCATCGCCAGACCCATTAACGCATTGTTGATCATGATCGCGACGATTGCGCGATTGACGGCGGACAGGCCCATTAGGGAATTCTCCTGAGTTTTAGCTCAGCATGGAGTGGAAATGAATTTATTGAGGAGGTCAAAGATAGCTATCGCTATCTAGCCCGACGGGATCACTGAGCTGCCAGGATTAATTCCCGAGGCGCATCATCATTAGCAGCAGTCACCGTCCCGCTCAAGCTGACATAGGCTTCAAATCTCTGCTTGATTTCGCGTACGTAGTTAACCGGCTCCTTGCCATTGACGAAGCCGTAACGGGCCTTTTTGGAGTATTCTTTTTGCGATAGCATCAACATCGCCGACTCGGTATTAGCAAACCACTTATCGGGATCGAGGCCCATTTGTTTGGCTAGACGACGGGCATCATGCACGTGACCGGCGCCGGCATTATAGGCCGCCAACGAGAACCACAACCGATCGGAAACCGCTAGCTCATCTTTAAAACGATCACGCAACCAGTCCATATACTTAACTCCAGCCTTAATTCCATTATCCGGCTTGGTAACATCCTTGATGCCAAGCGATTTTGCGGTACGCGGCATTATCTGCATCAAACCTTTGGCGCCTGCGTAAGATTTGGCCTTCGGGTTAAAACCACTTTCCTGGTACATTTGCGCGGTGATCAAGCGCCAGTCGAAGCCGTAGTGCTCGGAATACTTTTGCACTGTTTTGTCGAATGGCGATATCTCTCCCTTTTCCGGATCGACGACCCGCCCTTTCGCTAACTTCAATACCGAGCGTTTACTTTTGAAATACTTGTTATACAAAACATTATAGAACTCACTGCGGTATACACGTTTTATAAAAGCGTCGAGCTCGGCCTTTAACAAAGGATTTCGGGCACGTATAGCAATCGAGTGGGGTATGTCCTCCTCCAGTGTAAAAGCTGATTTGACAGCGACCTCCCTGGTTAATTCGATATCGAGAATATGTTCATCGGCCAGCGTTGCCAACCGTTTTTCATCTGCTACGCGCTGAATCAGTTGTTCTGTTTCAACATTGTCCCGCACCGCTTTCATATTGAAATTGCCACCCTGACGCTGCAACCTCGACAGGGTATTCCAGTAGTTGCCATTTTTCCTGGCAACGACGGTATATCGCTTCATGTCGGATAACTCGTCCACCTTATCATTTTTGGCAACCACCATATGCTGATGGGCATAATGGTAAGGCCGGGTATAGTCGATGCCAAGGCGTCGCTGCGAGTCGCTCGGCACCAGAAAGGCCATCGCCATATCGGCCTTACCCTCGAGTAGCCAGGTCGAAAGTTCTTTGTGGCCAGGCGGCACCACCACCTCGAAGCGTAGACCATGGTAACGCGCAAACTGCCGGGCCAGTTCGTACTCAAATCCCATTAGCTCTCCCCGGTAGAGAAAGTAGGACGCCGCGCTATTACGTAACATGACACGGAGTACCTTGCGCTTCTTGATTTGGTCGAAGTCCCCGGTAAATGGCCTGGTATCGTCATCGGCAACATTTTCAAGCTGTATATAGCGGTTGATTTCACTGACCAGTCGCGGGGCATCCTTGCGTATGCCCCAGCCAATATCGCGTTTGCCGCTAAATGGCGCTGCGACCTTGATATCGCTGCGATATCCCTGGTAGATTTCGATGAGATTGCTGTCGAGAATGGTTGCATCGAATTCACCCGCGGCCAACCTGTCGAGTAACTTTTCGGTTTGCTGATTGTCGGGAATTTCCAGAATCTCGATGTCGGGGTATTTGTTCTTCTTCAACCAAACCAGCGCATGCCAGAAGGTCGAATCGCGATTCACCATCACTTTCTTGCCATTCAGATCTCGCACACGTTTGATCGAGTCATTGTTTCGACCAACAACTATCTGCTCGCGTACATGCGCAACCGGTATCGAGAAGCTAATTTTTTTGCGTCGCTGGTCGTTAATCGTCAAATTATTGATAATGATGTCGCCCTTACCAGCTACCAGGGCGGGAATCAACTCGGAAAAGTTATCAACAATAATGAGCTCTGGAATTAGACCGTGCGACAGTGCAAATTCCTCCGCGGTTCGCTGTTGATCGGCCAGCGGGGAGCTCTTTCTCGGCAGATAGACCACGCTGGTAAAGTCCTGGGTCAGCAAAATACGTAGTTTGCCGCTACGAATAATATCGTCAAAGTCGCCTTTTAACGATTGTGCCTCGGCAAGCGTGCTATAGGTTCGATTGAAAAACGCGGCCACACCACTGGAATAAAGCATTGGCACAAGAGCAGCCAACAGCACCGCGAAAAGCGATACTCGAATAGCCTGGTCTCGTCTAAATGCCTTCATAGCAGCCATTTTTGATGGAGGATCGACCATACTAGCAAGAACTAGCGTGATTCCTCAAATTTTTTAGCCGCTGCCAATATTGCAGCTGCTTGATGTGAATCAAGGTTTTTATCATAAATACGGGTTTAAATTAGATCTCAGGCCGCCTTTCGCACCAGTATTCGTCGCGATATGTACATGGATGTGCGGCGGTCCGGAGCAATTGCCGAGTGTGTCGAGAGGCAGCAACTATTATCCGTTTTAGAGGTATCAAATGAGTGTTAAAAGGCATGGATTATCAATCGGCATCGAAAGAACCGACGACGACTTCTTTCTATCCCTTAAAGCCATAGGAAAACTAACCCATGACGACTACGAAATTATTACACCGATGATTGAGTCAGCCCTGGAAGGAGTTGACCATCCAAAAATAAAAGCTATATTTGACGGCACCGAGCTCGAAGGCTGGGAATTAAGAGCGGCCTGGGACGATTTCAAAATAGGCCTGAAGCATGGTAGCGAATTCGAGAAGATTGCGATTTATGGCAATAAGCGCTGGCAGGAGATAAGCGCTAAAGTCGGCTCCTGGTTTATGTCAGGCGAAGTCAAATACTTCGAAAATCGTGATGACGCTTTAGAGTGGCTTGAGTAACGGCTTCGACCGCTGAATATGAATCAGACACTGCTATAGCTGTCCGTCTTCTTCCAGTACTTTTCTGGCGACTCGAAAACATTCCAGTGACTGCGGTACCCCGCAGTAAATGCCGACGACGTGACAAATTGCGCGAATTTGTTCCTTGGTCACGCCATTCGTAATTGCGCCGCGGCAATGGATTTCCCATTCGTGCATTTTACCAAGTGCGCCTATCATTGCCAGGTTCATCATCGAACGTGTCTTCGGCTCGATGACGTCATCACCCCAGCCAAAACCCCAGCACCATTCGGTCATCATTTCCTGGAACGGCCGCGTAAAGTCGTCAGCCGCGGCCAGGTTACTCTCCACATACTCGGCACCAAGGGTTGCCTTGCGCTGGTTTAAGCCCAGTTCGAATCTTTCTTTATCCATTGTTTTTATCCGCCTTTGAAATTATTGTTTGACTGGGATGATTATACCGGAATCATCATCCGAGATTAAGCATCTGACACCCTCACCCTCAAGGGAGAGGGTGCATTAGGTGCAACCGGTACATCGTTTACATTTTAAACCGAGCACATAGTCAGCCTGGTAACCGTGGGCAATTCATTGAATATGCGCCAGCAAACTCGCAATCATTCGACCCGCCTGGCTCACATATGACGCTCCAAACAGGTTGGCATGATTTAAAATATGGTACAGGTTATACAGTTCCCGGCGCTGCGCGTAACCTGGATCTATCGGAAATACCTCGTTGTAAGCCTCGAAGAACCGGCGCTGCGGTCGGCCGAATAATTCCATCATCGCCAGATCAGTCTCGTGATCACCGTAGTAACAGGCCGGGTCGTAAATCACCGGGTTACCGGCAGAGTCAGCACCCTGATTTCCACCCCACAGATCGCCATGCAGTAGCGATG
>QNFD01000280.1 GCA_003645435.1 Gammaproteobacteria bacterium
TCAGGAACAGGACCAGATGCAGAGTGAGGCTTTTCATCTTCTATGCGCCGCTGTCACGATAGTTTCCAAGTTCGATTAAAAGCCAATCCTTGGTTCTAACCTGCTTGCCGTCACCGCACTGAACCATGTAGTAATTGCCGCTCATGGTACTTTTTGTTGCGGACAACTCGATAAACTGTTCTGTCGTCTGGATTTCATCTTTGAAGTAGGCATATTTTTTCTTTATGTGCGATACGGCGTCGCCGCCCTCATAAAACTTTCCGTTGCGATTGATCCTGCAAGATGAGTGTTCCACAAAGTTTAACAGGTGGTCTATTTCCAGCTCTTGCCCGGGAGGAACGTCAGCACATAGCGGGATTGAAAACAGGAGGATTACAATTGCCAATGTATGTTTCATCAAACGCACTTCATCTGTTCAACGAGGTTAAGACAAAAAATACTATTTGTGACTCGTTCATACTAGTTCACTCGAAATATTACCATCTCATATAACGAGCACATCAGCGGCGCGGTGCTACCGCGTTCGACGGCATTTGCTTGCCAGGTGAAATTGTCATTTGATCCTGTAGCCCGAATGGCATGCCACACAGGCAGAAGTAATATCCGAGAGCGCTTTGTATGCCGGCAATGCCTCGCCCTCCTGTGCTTTCAGTGCGAATCGGCTTGCTGCTCTATGCATGGTGGTACCAGTCTGGCGCATTCCTTCGGGCATAAATTTGGCCATGTGACCGGCCCCATGGGATTTTAGTGAACTCATGCCCAATCGAAACTCGGCTGTCTCGGCTGCTTTTTCCAGCTCATCGTTATCCAGATAAACAAGAATTTCGTTTATGGCGGCTAAGTGATCGCGCATGTTGGACAGCATATGTTGTTGCATCATTTCGGGTAACTCAACGAGTATCCTCGTGTCATTGGAGGCAACTGAATTGGCGTAAGAACCTGGAATAAGTGCTGCCAGGAAAAGATATTGAATTCTCTTCATGCGTATAAATTATTGTTGGCACGTAACGCCTCGCCGCTGCTGCATGCAGTTGCTATGAGCGAATTTGTACTGTTAGCTTTAATCACCATAGTTAGTCCTGATTGAGGCAAAGTTCTTTTTGCTTCCTTTTGGTTAAACCCAAGGAAACAATTCGGTGAGATTCTCGTAAATAATACATGATTTCATCATCTTCCGTACCCGGCACATCCAACTGTTGTATCCACTTCATGCCCCGGGAGGCGAGGTAAGGTGCTGGGCCCGACTGCTTGCGCTTGTTGGAGGGCAATTGGGATAACTTTGTTTTATCCTATTCAACCATTCCAAATGTACCCCAACCATCTGCAAACCCTCCATATGCAACTGCTATCTTATCCAGTTCCAGTTGACAGTTTATGACATCCTCATATGTCGCAAACATTGCCTTAGAACAATAACAGGTCCATGCACCGGATTCCGAATCCTGGCCCATGCTGGTTTTATAACCGATTTCAATTGCCTTTAAAGCGATGGCTCTTCCTGTTGATTCATCTGGTATGGCTACTGCAAAGTCTATGATCATGGGTTTGGTTAGATCGGCACCGTTCTCAGCTAAGCGTCTGAGTGCATCACCATCTGCGTTGTCAGGAAAAGTATTCATGTCCTCTAACGCCGCGCCCGACAGCATGCGATTGTTAGGGATTTTTTGTTATCTTTTCGATGCATCCAATAAAAAATCCTTATCAACTGGAATGTATTTTGATGCTGAATTAATTAGTGAAGTAGATGTAAACTTGGGTACACCGTAGACTTCTACTATCACATTTAGATTTTTACGAATTTTATCTACCAGCAAATCAAAATCTCCATCACCTGATGCTAACACGACCACATCTGCCTCTTTGGCGTATTCTATGGCGTCGAGAGTTATGCCCACATCCCAATCGCCTTTTGCTGACCCATCAATCCTTTGGATAAATGGCTTAAGTTTTACCTCAAAACCGATCGCTCTAAGTATATTTTGAAACTGTCTTTGTTTTTCATCGCCGCGATCTATGGCATAAGCAATCGCTTTTATTACCTTCCTGTTTGAAGTGGCCTTTGCCCAAAATTTATTGTAGTCAAAATTACAATCATAAGATTGCTTTGTCGTGTAATAAATATTCTGCACATCAACGAGTACAATTACTTTTTCCATAGACTGCATAGCTCAAGTTCCTGTCGCCTCGCATCAGCGGACCGGCGCGGCCGCAAGGATTTGTTAGGCGATATTGGGGCACTACTTCTATAGGCACAGATAGATCAAATTCTCGCTTGATTACAAATATCCAGGTACTTCCCTATAACTTCGCCCATTCCCATTTCAATGCTCTCTACCGTCAGAGCATGTCCTATTGAGACTTCAAGAATCCCAGCTATGCCTAAGAATTTGGAAAGATTAACAAGATCCAAATCGTGCCCGGCATTTACGCCCAACTCCAGTTCCTGGGCCAGCATTGTTGCTTCCTTAAACTTTTGAAAAACTTTCCCATTTTCCTTCGTGCCATAGGTTGCCGCATATTCTTCGGTATATAACTCTATTCGATTCGTACCTGTATTCGGTGCAATTCTAATTTGATCTATTTCGGGATCTAGAAAGATTGCTGAGCGAATCCCGGCACTGCTGAGCCTTGAACAAGTATCACGGACTTGATCCAGGTGTTTAGTGAGATCCCATCCGTGATCAGAGGTTAATTGTGACGGACTATCGGGTACCAAAGTGCATTGAGTTGGATTAACTCTCTCAACAAGCTTTAGAAATTCCACCGAAGGATAGCCTTCTATATTCAGCTCAAAATTTCTCAGGTCACTAACCAGGCGGCCTAAGTCCAATGCATCTTGCCTGGTAATATGGCGCTCGTCCTGTCGAGGATGAATAGTTATCCCACGTACACCTAAGTCGTAAAATTTTCGAGCGAACGCCACGACATTTGGAAAATCTCGCCCGCGAGAATTTCTCAGCAAAGCTATTTTATTTAGATTGACGCTAAGTACTGTCATTTTCCGATTTACCTACTTGCATATAATTTGGAGAAGTCGCATAACGAATGAGATGGACTCCTCCTAATCTAGCCGGCATCGTAATGTGCCAAAGTGGAGTTGCTGTACAACCACTTAACGATAGGAGAAGTCCGCATGAATATTACAACGATTGGTATCGATTTGGCGAAGACTAGTTTCAGTCTGGTAGGGACAGATAAGCACAGCAAGATCGTGCTTCGGAAGACCGTGAATCGCGGTAAACTGCTATCCGTCATTGCCCAATGTCCTCCTTGTCTGATCGGCCTGGAAGCCTGTAGCGGCGCACACTATTGGGCCCGTGAATTCGAAAAGCTCGGTCACCAGGTCCGGATTATTGCGGCCAAGTTCATCGAACCATACCGTAAAGGCGGCAAGAATGACAACAACGATGCCGAGGCGATCTGCGAAGCCGTCCGACGCCCGAATATCTGGTACGTGCCGGTGAAATCGGCGGATCAACAGGCGGCTCTTTGCGTCCATCGAGTGCGCCAGGGCGTGGTTCGTGAACGCACTGCCTGGATCAATCGCCTGCGTGGCCTACTCACGGAGTTCGGTATCGTGATACCGAAGGGGCGCTACGCGGCCCAGTCGGCAGTCCCCGTTATTCTTGCCAACCTCGAGAACGGTTTACCTGAACTCGCGCGGCAGATGATTCACGACCTCTGGCTGAGTATCCAGCAAGCGAATGATCAGATTCTGAGTTACGACCAGGCACTTGCTCGACTGGCCCGGGAAGACGAAACGGCAAAGCGGTTGCTGACCATTCCGGGTGTGGGCGAACAGATTGCCACCGGTGTGGTGGCGAGTGTGCCGGATCCGAGACTATTCAAAAACAGTCGACAGTTTGCGGCCTGGCTTGGGTTAGTGCCACGCCAATATACGACGGGTAACAAGATACGGCTCGGGCGAATCACCAAGCGCGGGGATAAATATCTGCGAATGTGCCTGGTCCATGGCGCGAGGGCCGTGGTCGCTAATCTGGGTGATAAACAAGACCACGTCAGTTGCTGGGTCAGGGATTTGATCGAGCGTCGTGGTTACTTGCGAGCTGTCGTGGCATTGGCAGCCCGCAATGCACGATTGATCTGGACCTTGATGATGAAGCGAGAAGATTATCGCGCCATCGATGCCTGATCCGAAACAGTTTAACTAAACGAGGTGCCCACCGAGTCTGCGAAGATGTAAAGATGACCAATCGGTCAGACCGAGGAAACGAAAGCCTGCTGATGCGGGGGATCGAAAAGATCGTCTAACGAATGAGGCCGTTTCCAGCGAATACTCATCTTGGTCCGGGCAA
>QNFD01000281.1 GCA_003645435.1 Gammaproteobacteria bacterium
AGCGGATTTCGTGTGGCATTAATCGAACCAGCCAGGATCAAATATGGATCGGCAACAGGGAAAGACCATTACGATGGGCGGGTGTCTGCGATCAGCCCGGAGTCCAGACGATTTTTAACCCGCCTCGGAGTCTGGGCAGAACTCGATGCAACACGGGTTTGTGATTATGATCAAATGTTCATCTGGCATGAAAACGGCGATGCGAGTATCCGGTTCGATTGTGTCGAACTGGCCAGGGACAATCTTGGCAGCATAATAGAAAATCAGAATATTTTGCGGGCCCTGTTGAGCGCCTGTGAAGCACAATCCGCGATCGAGTGGTTTACCCCCGATGCGATCGAGTCGGTGACAGAAAATTCAGAGATCAGACTCGCGCTTAAACTCAGGTCTGGTGTCGATCTGGAAGGTGATTTACTGTTGGCTGCCGATGGGCGCAGTTCAAACACACGTGCCCTGGTTGGGCTCGATACGATTGGTGGTAGCTACGACCAGGTCGCTATTGTTGCGAATGTGAAGACCGAACTACCCCATCAACACACGGCCTGGCAACGCTTCTTAAGCACAGGCCCACTAGCCATGTTGCCGTTGGCAAATGACGAGAGCTCAATCGTATGGTCTAGCGATACAGAATTCGCCGGGCAATTGTTAGCAATGGATGATGACGGCTTTTGCGATGCCTTAGGCCAGGCTTTCGAGCATAAACTGGGAGCGGTAAAGAGTATTGGTAAACGTCTGAGTTTTCCACTGGGTTGGCATAGCTGCGAGCAATGGCTGCAGGGACGGGCCCTGTTAATTGGCGATGCGGCACACGGTGTGCATCCACTCGCAGGGCAGGGTGTAAACCTGGGGTTTAGTGATGTGGATTTGCTGTCCCGACTCATTGGCGGGCTGGAAAAACCCTGGCGACGAGCAAAACTTCGCCAGTTTGAGCGTCAACGTAAAAGCGAAACAGCGATGGCTACACATTTATTCAGTGGCCTGAAATGGCTTTATGGCAGCGATAAGGTTGCCCTCAACCGACTACGGGATCTCGGTATGCAACTGGTACAGGACAATGCCTGGTGCAGACGCCAGTTGATGCAGCAGGCCATTCGTAATATGGCCTGAAGGAGGGGCAGGCCGCTAGCCAAAAAATGAAGGCCGAGCAGGTTTGAACATAAGACTTTAATTCAATTCAGACTCATACTATAGTACTGAGTTCTGATCTCTCAGCTGGCCGCACAGAGGGGTTTATTCTATTAACGACTACAGGCTTGTTATGGGTAAAAAAACTCCACTCCACCAATCCCACCAGGATGCCTCGGCCAAAATGGTCGATTTCGCCGGCTGGGAAATGCCAATCCACTACGGATCGCAAATCACCGAACACGAAATAGTTCGTACCGACGCCGGTATGTTCGATGTCTCCCACATGACCATAGTCGATGTGAAGGGCAAGGATGCCAGGCCCTACCTGCGATTCCTGTTAGCCAACGACATAGCCAAACTGCAGGTACAGGGCAAAGCCCTCTACAGCTGTATGCTCAACGAAAACGGCGGAGTTGTTGATGATTTGATCGTGTATTTCATGGAGGATAATTTTTATCGCGTAATCATTAATTCGGCGACGCGTGATAATGATATTGCGTGGTTAAACCGGCAGTCGGCAAATTTTCCAGAGATGACATTAAATGAACGCGACGATTTTGCGATGATCGCTGTGCAGGGTCCCAACGCTCGCGACAAGGTGCTATCCATCTTTAGTGAAAATCAGCGCTCACAGATAGAAGCCCTTAATCGATTTATGGCGACAGACATTGGTGACTATTTTGTCGCTCGTACCGGCTACACAGGTGAGGATGGATTTGAAATACTAATGCCAGAGGGTATGGAAAGTAATTGTTGGAAACAATTACTCGATGCTGGAGTCAAACCCTGTGGTCTTGGTGCGCGTGATACCCTGCGGCTGGAGGCTGGTATGAGCCTTTATGGTACCGATATGGACGAGACAACCAGTCCATTGATTTCTGGCCTGGGCTGGACTCTGGCCATTTCGGATGATCGTGACTTTGTCGGTAAGCAGGCACTTCTCGATGAACAACAGCGGGGTGTGGAGCAGCAGCTTGTCGGCCTGGTGTTGAAGGACAGGGGTGTGCTGCGTAACCATCTTAAGGTAATAACCCCGGGCGGCGACGGAGAAATTACTTCGGGAAGCTTTTCCCCAACTCTCGGCAAGTCTATTGCGCTGGCCAGAATTCCCGCGGGGATAGCTGGTGAAGTCGAAGTTGAAGTTCGTAATAAGAGATTAAAAGCAGACATTGTTAAAATTCCCTTCGTTCGTCAGGGCAAACCAAACATATAGATAATTGGAGAAAATAAATGAGTAATGTTCCATCCGAATTAAAATTTCTGTCATCACACGAATGGGTATCGGTTGATGGTGATGTGGCGACAGTTGGAGTTTCAGACCATGCCCAGGAGTTGCTGGGTGATCTGGTCTTCGTCGAATTACCCGAGGTGGGTGCCACGGTTTCTGCCGGTGACTCGGTAGCAGTAATTGAATCAGTGAAAGCAGCCTCGGATACATACGCGCCGGTATCGGGTGAAATTGTCGAAGTCAATGAAGAACTGGAAGACTCCCCTGAGCGTATCAACGACGACCCCTATGGTGATGGCTGGATGTACCGTGTGAAAATGGATGACGCGGCTGAGGTTAATGACCTGCTCGGTGCTGACGATTACAGCAATTCGATTGAAGACGGGGAATAATGGATAGTTGGTCGGTTTAGATTACGGCCGGTTCGAATCAGCGGAGTACGTCATGCTGCTCAAGCTTGAAATCAAACATGGCATATAGCGGCAATAAAGGTTTCACCCGTATAATGAAGGCGACCCAGTACTCCTGGCAAGGCCTGCGGGCCGCTTATCGGCACGAGGAAGCATTCCGACAGGAATTATGGTTGAGTATTGTTTTGATTCCATTGGGCTTCTGGTTAGGGCAGACCGGTATCGAGAGGGCCCTGCTGACAGGAAGCGTTATCATGTTGCTCCTGGTGGAGATACTCAATTCGGCGATCGAGGCAGTGGTGGATCGTATCGGTGATGAACAGCACGAGCTTTCCGGCAGGGCCAAGGACATGGGTTCCGCGGCAGTAGCGATTTCCATTGGCCTTATAGTAGTTGTCTGGACTCTGGTCCTGCTGGATCACGCCTGATTATTTCAGTGAGCCAGGTTACTAACCGGGGGTTGGCAGGTAAATCCGTGACAAACCAGGGCCATTGTTTTATTACCCGGTTTCTCCGCGTGTTGCTGTAGATAAGGGCTGGATTCCCTTGCAAGAGCATTGGTCATAGTAATATTTCCGAACAAATCGAGGAGATTATAGCGTCCTGTTCAGGCATAATTTCCATACTATTCAAGAAGCACTCTTTAATGATTAACTACCCTGAAATTGACCCTGTCGCAGTTGCTCTCGGACCTGTCAGTATACACTGGTACGGACTCACCTATCTGATCGGTATAGCCAGTGCCTGGTGGCTTGCCAGGCTACGATCTCGTATGCCGGGTAGTATCGTGCCCCCGGAACAGATAGATGACCTGGTTTTCTATGGTGCCCTGGGAGTGGTGATAGGTGGCCGCGTGGGTTCGGTCCTGTTTTACAACTTCGACAGCTTAGTCGACAATCCGCTCTACCTGTTCAAGATCTGGCAGGGCGGGATGTCGTTTCATGGCGGATTCCTGGGTGTTCTGATTGCGATGGAATGGTATCGCCGGAAACTGGGTTGCAGCTTCTTCCAGTTAACCGATTTCATCGCACCATTTATACCCCTGGGGCTGGCGGCGGGCCGTATCGGAAATTTCATCAATGCCGAACTCTGGGGAGCTCCCGGTAATGTTCCCTGGGCAATGAAGCTGTCCTGTGAGCGCTTCCCGCCGGATCGCTACATCGATTATGCAGGGCCCCTGTGTCTCAGTCCGCGCCATCCGACGCAGCTATACGAAATGATTCTGGAAGGCTTTTTGCTTTTTGCTGTTTTGTGGGTGATCTCTTCGAAACCAAGACCGGTAATGACCGTTTCGGGTTATTTCCTGTTGCTGTACGGGCTGGCCAGGTGTGCGGTCGAGTTTATTCGATTGCCGGATGCGCATATTGGCTACCTGATGAATACTGACTGGCTTACCCGCGGCATTGTATTATCGGTACCGATGATACTATTTGGTATCGCATTTATTATTTATGCACAAAGGAAAAATCGCAATGCAACAGTATCTTGAATTGATGCGCCACGTGATGGAAAAAGGCATCGAGAAACAGGATCGTACCGGTACCGG
>QNFD01000282.1 GCA_003645435.1 Gammaproteobacteria bacterium
GATGACTGCGTTCAAGTTCCTCGAGTGTCGCAGTCATCGAGATTTACTCATCCTCGTGTTTTTATGTTACTTCCTTATCGCCACCCATTTTCTGTTTTCGCAGAGCATCCTGACCGCGTCATTAATGTTCATCACCCTGATCGTCATTACCGCCACGCTGATTACTATCAACCAGCGAGACGACAGTGTCACAATTTTCAGTCGCCTTAAAATAAGCGGTCGTATAGTAGCCATGTCGATTCCGTTAATGCTGATCCTGTTTATCCTGGTGCCGCGAATTCCAGGTCCGCTCTGGGGAATAACCAATGAGCAAAGAGGGGGTGTCACCGGTCTCAGCGATACCATGTCCCCGGGTAAGATTAGTAATTTAATCCGCAGCAATGAAGTTGCTTTCCGGGTCGATTTCAGGGGCCTTGTGCCGCCACAAAATCAGCTTTACTGGCGCGGCCCGGTGATGTCCATGTTCAATGGCAATAGCTGGTATCAGTCGAGACGGCAGCGGATTAGCAGTTTTAATATAGAAGAATACGATGAAGAAGTGGAGTACACCGTCACCCTCGAACCAAATGGCGAACACTGGTTACTGGCGCTCGATATTCCGGCACAGCTAGTCGAAGGCAGTCTCATGACGGCTGATTTTCAACTCACCAGCCGAGAAGAAATTAACGACCTGCGGCGTTACACGATGAAGTCGCGACTGGGTTACCGGGTCGGCATGGATGAACGAAAAGATTACCTGGAGCTGACCAGTGAATTCCCTCGCAACAATAATAAAAGAACTATAACGCTGGGCCGGGAGCTATCCCAACGTTATCAGGATCCTGAAGATATAGTACAGCATGTACTAGACATGTTTAGTCAAGAGGACTATGTCTACACCCTGCGACCGCCGCTACTTGGCGATAACGAGGTTGACCGGTTTTTGTTCGATAGTAAACGCGGATTTTGCGAAAACTACGCGGGTAGTTTCGCTTTACTGATGCGTGCCGCCGGCATCCCCGCCCGTATTGTCGCCGGTTATCAGGGGGGTGAATTCAACGAGGTCGGCAACTACCTGATCGTTCGACAGTCCGACGCCCACGCCTGGACCGAGGTCTGGTTAGAAAATAGGGGCTGGGTTCGAGTCGACCCGACAGCGGCGGTATCGCCGAGCCGAATTGAACAGGGCCTCGACGTTGCCCTGCCCGGCGAAACTTCCAGTTTTCGTATTAAAAGCGGTAACCCGCTATTTGGTAACCTGTTGTATAACTGGGACAACCTGCAACACGACTGGAATGACTGGGTGCTAAACTACAACCAACGCAAGCAAGGCGATTTCCTGCGCGATCTCAATATCGGTATCGATGACTGGGGCGATATGGTATTCGCGATGATGTTTATGCTGCTACTGGTGACCGGCAGTTACTGGCTGGCTAGCTACTATCGTGAACGTCCCGCCAGACCAGAGCCCTACGAAGTCTATTTTAAAAAGCTATTGAAAAAACTAAAAAGGCTGGGACTGGAGAAAAAGCCTGGAGAAGATAGCAGAGAGTTTTTACGGCGTGTCGAATCTAGCGGCTTCGAACAAAAAAGCCAGCTAGCCAAAATCATAGAATTGTACAACCTGATCAAATACGGGGCGGCCAGGCAGAACACGCAGGCACTCAATAACATGCGATTACTGGTGAATTCAATTAAGGTCTGGGGTAGTCGTTAGTTTCCTGGATATATTTTGTACTCCAGTATTGTGCTCCCTCGCCCCTCCGGGGAGACAAGTAAATGCTCCTGCATTACTTGCATACTTCACATCCATGTGAATAAAGGCTGGGATGAGGGGGTTCTTTTAGACTTTCCCCCTCACCCCTGCCCTCTCCCTCAAGGGAGAGGGTGTAAAACCTTAGCTCACAACCATCCTCTTTAACCCGAACAGTATGCCCCGGCTAGCTAACAGCGAATATTTGATTCTTAAAATACCGGTCCTTAAACCGACCGATATCATCCCGCATTTTAGCCGCCTCTTCAAATTCCAGGTTGCGCGCATGTTCGTACATTTCAGATTCCATTTTATTGAGCTTGCTGTTTAACTGTTTAGGAGTGAGCCGATCATACTCACGCATCTCCTCGGCAACCTTGTCAAAGCGGCGAACCCGATTGTTGGAAGGACTCGAGTAGCCGATGTCCATCACATCCGTTACCTGTTTGACGATACCTCGCGGCGTTATATTGTGCAGCAGGTTGTACTCGACCTGCTTGCTGCGGCGTCTATCGGTTTCGTCAATCGCGCGCTGCATCGAACCGGTTATCCTGTCGGCATAGAGAATCGCCTTGCCATTGATATTTCGCGCCGCGCGGCCGATGGTCTGGATCAGGGACCGTTCTGAACGCAAAAAACCTTCCTTGTCCGCGTCCAGTATTGCCACCAGCGAAACCTCGGGCATATCGAGCCCTTCGCGTAACAGGTTGATACCGACCAGCACATCAAACTCACCGAGCCTGAGATCGCGAATGATTTCCATGCGCTCGACCGTATCAATATCGGAATGCAGGTACCGCACCCTGACCCCATGTTCGGCAAGATAATCGGTCAGGTCTTCCGCCATACGTTTGGTCAGGGTGGTAATCAGTACCCGTTCTCTCAGTTCGACGCGTTTGTTGATTTCCGAAAGCACGTCGTCAACCTGGGTCAATGCCGAGCGGATTTCAATTCCCGGATCGATCAGGCCAGTGGGGCGTACCACCTGCTCGACCACCGCGCCGCTGTGCGCGGCTTCGTAGTCACCCGGCGTCGCCGAAACAAATATAGTTTGCGGCGACATTGATTCGAATTCATCGAATCGCAAAGGGCGGTTATCCAGCGCCGAGGGCAAACGAAATCCATATTCCACCAGGGTTTCCTTGCGCGATCGATCACCCCGATACATGCCGCCGATTTGCGGCACCGAAACATGGCTCTCATCGATAAACAGCAGGCAATCATCCGGCAGGTAATCAAACAAGGTAGGCGGCGGTTCTCCAGCCACGCGTCCCGACAGGTAACGCGAATAATTCTCGATGCCACTGCAATAACCCAGCTCCCGCATCATTTCAGTATCGTAGTTGACGCGTTGCTCGAGTCTTTGAACCTCGATCAGCTTGTCATTTTGCCTGAGTTCCTGGAGCCGATCCTTTAACTCTTCCCGGATCGGCGCCAGCGATGCCAGTATGGTTTCACGCGGAGTCGCATAATGCGTTTTCGGGTATATCGTAACGCGTTTCACGGTTTTGTTAACTTCACCGGTTAGCGGGTCGAACAGGCTTATTTTTTCTACCTCGGCGTCAAACAGTTCAACGCGTACCGCCTCGCGTTCGGAATCGGCTGGATGAATGTCGATGACTTCACCACGCACCCGGTAAGTACCTCTTTTCAGATCGATGTCATTGCGCTTGTATTGCAGTTCGGCGAGACGCCGCAGGATGCTGCGTTGATCGATTTCATCGCCCACCACCAGGTGTAACAGCATTTTCAGATAAGATTCCGGGTCGCCAAGACCATAGATAGCTGATACCGAAGCGACGATAATCGTATCGGCTCGCTCAAACAGGGATTTGGTCGCCGACAGACGCATTTGTTCAATATGCTCGTTGATCGACGCGTCTTTTTCAATGAAGGTATCCGAGGCCGGCACATAGGCCTCGGGCTGATAATAGTCGTAGTAGGAAACGAAATACTGCACCGAGTTATGCGGGAAATATTCTTTCATCTCCCCGTACAGCTGTGCTGCCAGGGTTTTGTTGTGCGCCATGATGATAGCGGGGCGTTGCAGCGTCTGAATCACATTGGCGACCGTAAAGGTTTTACCCGATCCGGTAACACCGAGCAGGGTTTGATGCGTCAAACCATCCTGGATGCCTTGAACCAGTTGTTTAATCGCTTCCGGCTGGTCACCGGTTGGCGCGTAATTGGTCTCCAGCTTGAATTTCTTGCTCATTTAAATACTATTTTTTAATGATTGCCGAACAGTGCTTTACAGCCTGTCCCCGCATTGTATATTCTTCGCTCTCTTGCAAACTTGACCGCAACAGGAACTCCAGTGTTTAACGACTTATCTACACGCGTACGCGCGATTAAACCATCCCCCACTTTAGCAGTTTCAAATTTGGCTAGCCAGCTTCGCGCCGAAGGACGCGACATTGTCGGCCTTGGTACCGGTGAGCCGGATTTTGATACACCGCAACATATCAAGGATGCCGCTATCGAGGCCATCAAGCAGGGACAAACCAAGTATACCGCCGTCGATGGCACTCCCGAACTCAAGCAGGCGATTATCGCCAAATTCAAGCGTGACAATAACC
>QNFD01000283.1 GCA_003645435.1 Gammaproteobacteria bacterium
GCCTGGTTAAAGGTATAACCGACCTTAGCACCGTCTTTCTTGGCATTATCGAAGCGGCCGTTCCAACCGGTGCTCATATCCACCTCGGCATCCTTCATCAGCTGAGCTTGCTGCGCACCGGAACCCCAGAATACAGCGATGTGGGGCTTCAACTCTCGAATTTTATCAATCGCGCGCATCATCCCCGCCTTCGTGGAAAGCACTTCATATACCTTCTCTGGCGGAACACCATCTGCCATCAATGCAGGTTCGAGAGCGCCATCGACGTTGTTGGCGCGATAAGCACGAGTACCCGGGAATTTTTTCACATCCCAGAAGTCGGCCCATGATTTGGGTGCGCCAGCACTGCCCGGCATACCATACTTATCGGTGTTCCAGGCCATAACCGTGGCAAACACATCTGTGCCGACGCAGTAATCGGTATACATACCCGGAATGAAATCCGAAACATCGACGACACTGTAATCAATCTTTTCCAGGCAACCCTTGGCGGCGGCGGCAGCCGAACCACCCGAACCCGTGACGACCAGATCCCATGAGACCGAACCGGACTCGACCTGCAGACAGGTTTTCGACATGCTTGCCCCTGATTCTCGAATAATGTCGATACCAGAATTTTTAGATGCGTCCTTAAAAAGTGCTGCGTCCTGCGCCGCGCCATAGCTTCCGCCCCAGGAAACGACGGTTACCGGGTCAGCGGCCTGGGCCAGTCCTGCATTGAAAATCGAGGCGGCAAGGAATGCGCCCAGGGTGATACCTCTAGTATTATTTTTCATCTATTTCCCCCCTCATTTGAAGTTTTATATTTGGTCTACTAATTTAAACCAGCAAAACACTATAGCCGTAAGATCCATTATAAACAAATGTAGATACCAGTTTTCCCGGCGCCAGCAGTTTTCAACACCGGTTCAGACCATCAAGCCAGCGATAATGCGCGATCGAAAATGTAAAAGGTGACGGAGGGATTATTTTTAAATCCCTCCGTCACCTTTTTGAGTGCTGGATTACTTATGCAAAGTTGCCGATGGCGGTTCACCGAAAGCTTCTCTGTAAGCGATTGCAAATTTACCGATGTGCCAGAACCCATACGACATCGCCACTTCGGTGACCGTGGTAGCATCTCGCTCTGAACCTCGCAATCGGGCAAAGCAGGCGTCGAGTCGGCGCTGGCGTACGAATGCCATGGGACCAAGCCCGAATTTTTTCTCGAACGCCCGTGACAGGCTCCTGATGGAAATCCCAGCCTGCGCAGCCAGGTCATCCCGGGTAATCGTCGCATCCAGATTGGCACAGATATAGTCTTCTATATTGTTCAACGCCTGATCAGATGGAAATGCAGCCAGTGTCGTGATTGTCGACGGATTCTCGGCCAATGATAAAAAACTTTCTAGTAAATCATCTTCCAGTTCCTGCCTGGCAATATCATTCACAGCGCACTCCTGCACACCCAGTGCAACCCAGGTCCTGACGACCGACCGATACAGGTCACTACCCGTCACCGACATCAACGACACATGAGGTCCAATAAACTGCCCGCTGGCAGTTGTTTTCTGCAGCATGCGCTCGCGGTATGTCTTCATAGAATCGACGAAGAAATTAGCCACCAGTGCATTGCAACTTTTCCTGCATTTGAAAGTAAACGGTAGCCCTGGCGACAACATGTGCGCATTGGCCTGGCCGAAGGTCTGATCGTATCCGGGTGAGGAAACCGTAAAGGGTGCTGTCAAAGGAATCGAAAAGCCATAGAAGTCCTGTCCGGGGGGTTTCTCGGCTAAAAAAGAATCTGCCTCTAAAGTGAACAGCCCGACTTTTTGCAGCCTTTGCATTTCTATATTGCCGCGAAAACGACTGCCTACCATAGGGCGAATTCTTACTCCGTCGGCGACCGGAGTAAGAAATTCCTCAAAGGCTAATGGATCGCTAAATTGCATGTTTGCAAGTATATATTTTACCGGGGTGTAAAAAAACTCCAAGGATTCCATGGTTAAAGAAAATCATCGGTGGCCCAAAAAGGATTGCGGCTGGAAGGCTCGGCCCTATATTACTGAATGCTTATCGGCAAACTGCGCCACAAAACAAACTATCGCGAAATACGTGAAGAATTCGATGTCGAGGTGATGCAGCAATGACCACTAGTCGGTCGTAATATTTATGAAAGGATAAAGAAATGCTCAAGAATTTACTCACAAGGTCACTCGCAGCAGTGTTGCTATTGACGCCCCTCGCAAAAGCCGCAGAGATAGTCCATGATGCCGAATACGCCATTCTTGAAGCTCAAAACGGCAAAGCATGGGCTGCAGATGATAAGGCAATTGACAAAAAACTCGCCGAAATTCGTAAGAAAAACGGCGGCAAACCACCTAACATTCTGTACATCCTTCTGGATGATGTAGGTTTTGGCGAAATCGGCATGGATGAATTAAGCGTTATTCGTGGCTACAAGACGCCGAACTTGTCAGCCCTGGCAAAAGAAGGCCTCAGCCTGCAACGCACATATTCCGAACCTTCATGTACGCCGACCCGAGTGGCTATGATGACTGGTCGCTACCCGATACGTACGGGATTGACTGAAGCCAAGACCACACTCTCCGGTGAGGGTTTATCTGGCGAAGAGGTCACACTCGCTGAAGTGCTCAGGGATGCAGGCTACAACACCTCCCATGTGGGCAAGTGGCATATGGGTGAAATTGCGCAGGCATACGCCAGTAACCAGGGATTCATGCATGCCGAGTTTCCTATTCATCAACAGGCACAACTTGCCCTTATGGGTATGGACAGTGTGGATGCCGATATTATTCGTGGCGTAGATGCCGGCCGGGAAGAGCAGACCTTCACATTGGATAGGGCATTCGCACTCAACCCTGCACATATGGTTGTTGGTGTCGAACTGCGCGATGGAAAACTCTATGAAGTTAATATCGAGGCTGGCGAAGACTGGACCCAGAAAAAATACCGCGATATGAATGAGCTGTACCAGAAAAACGTATTAAGCCAGCTTCGCACCCTTGCCAAGCAGGACGAGCCGTTCTTTCTGAACTACTGGCCAATGTTTCCCATTAACTTTGTGCAGGAGCCCGATATTAAATACACCACCCTCAACGGCGGCACGATAGCCGCATCCATTGTTGAGATGGATGAATGGGTTGGCGAGATTCTTGACGAAGTAGAACAGCTAGGCATTGCCGAGAATACTCTTATTGTGGTGATGGGTGATAACGGTCCCTTCATGCAATATGCAGGCCCCACGGGTCAATCCGACCGGATTTATCGTGGCGGGAAAACGGAACATCTGGAAGGTGGTGTAAGGGTTAATGCCTGGGTGAAGTGGAAAGGCGTTATTGAGGCAGGAAGTTTTGCCGAAGACATAATTCATGTCAGCGACCTTTATACGACCTTCGCCCGGCTGGCAAACGCCACGGACGGAATACCCAGGGACAGGGTGATCGACGGATTAGATCAGAGTGGTGTACTGCTTTTGGGTGAGACGCATGGACGACGTGATTACCTGCATATCTACGAAGGGACTGTGCTTAAGTCTGTTGTAAAAAACAAATACAAGATGCATCTGGCTCCTCCGGGCGCTAACCCAATCACGAGTGCTCAAGTCTACGATTTATACCGCGATCCAAGAGAGTCGCGCCCGATTGACTCGATCAAGGTTAGCCCATGGGCTGGCGGCCAATTCGCCGGCATGGTCGAGCGTCATATGGCGTTTAAGAATAAATATCCGGATAGACCACCTACTCATGGCGAGCCTTATGCAGGAATTGAGAATCTAAGGCCGGAAACCCTTGAGATGGTCAGGGTGTTCAAAATAGGGCAACCTAAAAAATAGTGCTCACGCATATTTAACTAACTTCTCGGAAAGGGTGCTTGACACCCGATTCCTGTATTCCTGTGGCGTAATACCGCACATCCGTTTGAACGCACGGGTGAAATTGGCATGGTGCTCATATCCAAGTTCCCGGGCGATAACATGAACGGGGCCTGCCGATTTTTTTAGTTTCGATTGCGCTAACTCGAACCGTAGCTGACCCACTATCTCTGAGTAGCTGGTGTTATCTTTCAGCAGTTTTCGCCTGAGTGTTTTAGGGCTGAGACCAGTTTGCTGTGCGGCGTTGAATGTCCGTTTTACATTCGACTCCTTGTCTTTTCTGGATTGAGAGATACTGGTAAGAGTTTGGTCCAAAATCCCTAACTGAATCGGGCTATTTTTTCGTTACCACCGGAAATCAGGATTCTGGTACGAATCAGGCTCCGACTGGTAACGAAACTGGTAAGGGTAAGATTGATAAACGGCTTACA
>QNFD01000284.1 GCA_003645435.1 Gammaproteobacteria bacterium
CATGGTCTGTCGTGCCAACCAGGCGAAAGCAACGGCTTCAACATAGTCCGGGTCCAGTCCCAGATCTTGCGTGCTGTTTATATGACAGTCGGGCAGCAATTCCTGGAGTCGCCTTAGCAGGTGGTGATTGTGAACTCCACCACCACAGATATAGCATTCAGCAGCACTGCCTGGCAACGCCTTTATGCCCCCGGCGATGGTCTCGGCGGTCAAATCAACCAGGCTTGCCTGGACATCTGCGGCGCTGAATTCTGATCTCAAATAGGGCAACAACCAGTTTGAGTTGAAATACTCGGTGCCGGTCGATTTGGGTGGTAACTGCTGGAAATATGGCTCGTCGTTTAACATGGAATCCAGCAATTCGAAGATAACAGAGCCAGTTTCGCCCCATTTCCCCTGATCGTCGTACGCGACCCCCTGGTTTTTGTTCGACCAGAAATCGAGCAGGGTGTTGCCGGGACCCGTATCAAAACCAACTACTTCAGCCTCCGCGTTAGCGGGTAAATAAGTGATGTTGGCTATGCCGCCTATATTGATAATGACTCGATCAATCGAATCAGACGCAAACAAAAACTGATGGAAAGCGGGTGCGAGTGGTGCTCCCTGCCCACCGAGGGCAACATCTTTACGCCTGAAGTCACCAACACAGGTAATACTGGTTTTAGCGGCGATTACATTTGGATCGCCGATTTGCAGGGTAAAAGGCGGATCGGCATCGGGGCCATGTTGAATGGTTTGTCCGTGATTGCCGATTGCGGCAATAGTGTGTTTCGCTATGTCGCAGGATTCAAGCGTGCGATTGACGATATCGGCATAATTCAGGCCAAGTTCAACATCGAGCTGACAAAAATTATTGAGGCTGGTGGTTGCGCTTATCGTAATATCGTGAATTCGTTGCTTTAAATCAGTTTCATAAGGCCAGGTCGCGTTATGAATTAATCGAGGAGGGTCTTGGGCAAAATCAACGATTGCGATATCGACACCATCGAGGCTAGTGCCTGACATCAACCCGATGTAGATTTCGCTGGACGAGGCGTCCTGCATATTATTGCGAATTTACCGCCAGCGTATTGCCCATTATATGCAGCATCGACAAATAGGATTGAATATTCTCATCAAAATGGTCGCGATAGTTCGGGTCTACAGGTTTGGCCTCAGGCAGTCGTACCGTGAGAGGATTGCGGTGTACGCCATTGACCCGGAACTCATAGTGCAGATGCGGTCCTGTCGCCAGTCCCGAACTGCCGACATAGCCGATAATCTGCCCCTGCTTGACATGCTTGCCCTTACGTACACCTCTGGCATAGGCGTTTAAATGGCCATAGACAGTAGTATAGGCACCGCCGTGCTGGATAAAAATTGCGCGGCCAAATCCACCCTTGGTACCAGCAAACTTGACTTTGCCGTCCCCTGAGGCACGAATGGGGGTGCCACGCCTGGCCGCGTAGTCAACGCCCCGGTGTGATTTCCATTTCGAAAGCACTGGGTGCCAGCGCTTATTGCTGAATCGAGAGCTAATACGCGAAAATTCCACCGGGCTGCGTAAGAATGCCTTGCGCATGCTCTTGCCATCTTCGCTAAAATAGTCACTACTACCGTCTGGGCTGGTGTAATACACTGCCTTGTAATGCTTGCCGTTATTAACAAACTCTGCCGCCAGGATTCGGCCATTACGGACCTTGACCCTGTCCTTATACAATTCGTTATAAACCACGCCAAAACGATCGCCGGCCCTGATATCGAGAGAGAAATCAACATCCCAGCCAAATATGTTGGCCATTTCCATGATGATATTCTGGGGGATGCCGGCATCGGCCGCGGCTTCAAATAGAGAGCTTTTGATTACACCTTCACGATACACCGGGAAGGCGTCGAGTTGATAGTTGATTATTTTACTGCTGAAAGACTGGTCTTCATTGCGCTGTATCGCCAGGGTCCTGGTAATATCAGGAACATACTTCATTATTCGAAGCCGATGCTGATCGTCCTGTAGTATGTGAATCTGTTGCCCGGGCTGGATATAGCGTAAGGTTTTAGTTTGTTCGTTGAGCGTCGCGATTTGATGCGTGGTAGATGCCGATAGTCCGGCAGATGAAAATATTCTCGCCAGGGTATCGCCGGATTTGATTGTAATTATTTCCCAGTCATTTTCATCGATGGGTTCAACTGTTTTCGCAATTTCGGTCTCGGGCGTAATTTCAGGTGTCGGCAATGTCAGGCTATAGTGTAATCGAGACGACTTGAGGGTAGAATCCGCAGCCTTGGCTGCTGGTTGCCAGCTCGTAGCGCTAAATCCCAGCAATATGATGGCCGTCGATGCGATGACAAGCTTTGACAGTGTTTTAATCTGGAATTTCGACGGCCTGAGCGAAGACTTTCGACGCCCGCCAGAAACAGGGCGGTCTGATTTAAAGTCTATGTCTTGAAATCTCATGAAATAATAAATGTAAGCTGTTGGTTAAATTAAAAATTGTGTTGATTATTATAGCCCAAAGAAGAGGTATAGCATGGTTTCTGTAGAAGATGCAATGCGGCAAATCAAAAGAGGTACCGATGAGATACTGATTGAGTCGGAATTGCAAGAAAAATTAAAGCTCGGCAGGCCTCTTAATATCAAGGCGGGCTTCGATCCTACCGCCCCCGACTTGCATCTCGGGCACACGGTCCTGATCAATAAATTGCGTCAATTTCAGCAATTGGGACACCATATAATGTTCCTGATCGGCGATTTTACCGGCATGATAGGAGATCCTTCCGGCAAATCAGCGACACGCCCGCCTTTGACGCCGGATGAAATACAAACTAATGCTGAATCTTATACGCAGCAGGTTTTCAAAATCCTCGATCCCGATGCGACCGAAATTTGTTTTAACTCAACCTGGTATGGGAATAAGACGGCAGCCGACATGATTCGTCTGGCCTCAAAACAAACGGTCGCGCGCATGTTAGAGCGTGATGATTTTTCGAGGCGATATAAAAATAATCAGCCAATATCGATACATGAATTTCTCTACCCGTTGGTCCAGGGCTGGGATTCGGTCGAGATGAAGGCGGACGTGGAGTTAGGCGGGACCGATCAAAAGTTTAATCTGCTGGTAGGTCGCGAATTAATGAAAGCCGAAGGAATGGAGCCTCAAATTATCCTCACAATGCCGATACTAGAAGGTCTCGATGGTGTGCAAAAAATGTCGAAGTCACTGAATAACTATATTGGTATCGAAGATGTCCCCAATGAAATGTTTGGAAAGATCATGTCGATAAATGATGATTTGATGTGGCGTTACTTTGAGTTACTCAGCTTTCGGCCAATGAGCGAGATCGAATCTTTCAGGCGGGAAGCCAGTGAAGGTAAAAATCCGCGGGATATTAAATTTTTACTCGCCGAGGAAATTATTAGCCGATTCCACAGTGCCGCCGCGGCTGAATCTGCGAAACAGGATTTTATTGCACGTTTTGCGAAAGGCGCAATACCCGATGAAATGCCGGAAATTAGCTTGAAACTGGAACAGAGTATCGGTGTGGCGGCTATGTTGAAGCAGGCCGGCTTAACCAGTAGTACATCGGAAAGTTTTCGCATGATCCAGCAGGGGGCGGTGAGAATCGATGGTGAAAAAGTGTCTGACAAAGGCATGAAGCTGGAGCGGGGATCGATTGTTGTTGCCCAGGTTGGTAAACGTAAATTTGCCAGAATCAGACTGGACTGAGAAAAGCTGAAAATTGCGCTTGACGCGACAAATCTACTGCCTATAATGCGCGCCTCGTCAGATGCTCGGCAGCGCGGTGTTCATCACCTGTTACCAGGCTCTGACTGGCTGAGTAAGTCGTTGTTTTCCGGATTCGAAATCACTGCTCGGTATTTATTTTCATAAATGCTGATTTAGGCGTTGACGAGCCGGAAAAAGGGCTTATAATGCGCGCCTCGTTTGCTTAAACGCCCCTCTGTGTGAGCGGTCTAAAGAGCAAGTGAAGCAGGCCGAAGCAAGGCCGAAAACACCAGGCGTTCCCTGGTGAAACGATCTTTAAAAATTGATTAGGTAATTTGTGTGGGCACTCATGTTGATGATGATTTCGTATCATGACGATTTGAGTGACCAAAAACTTTAGCTTAACGTTAAATTAAGTCTAGGTTGCTCTCTTCAAAAAAGTTACACGCAGCTATGCGTAAATAGTTTTAAACTGAAGAGTTTGATCCTGGCTCAGATTGAACGCTGGCGGTATGCTTAACACATGCAAGTCGAACGGTAACAGCAGAGCTTGCTCTGGCTGACGAGTGGCGGA
>QNFD01000285.1 GCA_003645435.1 Gammaproteobacteria bacterium
CAAGATTGGACGGGCGCGGCCACAGTTACCGAGTATGAGTCCGGATGACACCGGTCAGTGACCATTGTCTTCTTCTACGAGTACCCTGGCCGGTCTGATACAATCCATCAACCATGGCCACCCCTCAATCTCTGAAGCAGAATGAGTCCGTATCGCAGGCGACGCAAACATACCGTTTCAGCTTCGATGCTGAAACAAAACGGGTGTCTGCGCACTACCAGGGAATAACGCTCGCCGACAGCAGCCAGGTAATGCTACTGCAGGAAACCCGTATAACCCCGGTTTGCTATTTCCCGCGTGAGGACGTACGCATGGACCTGTTCGAGCGTAGTAATTTCGTCTCTTATTGCCCGTTCAGGGGCAACGCAAGCCACTACTCACTGCGCGTCGGCGACATTGCAGCCGATAATATCCTGTGGAGTTATGAAGACCCGTCCAGGGATGCCGCGGTTATCAAGGATTACGTGGCCTTTTATGCGGACCAGGTAGATATACGCTACCCGGGTGAGCCATCCGCGCAGCCTGCCGGCCAGGTTTCATCAGCCTATGAAAATCCACTCCTGAACTGGGTGATACAGGAAGCGCCCGCGATTGCCTCGTCGCGTGAATTGACCGCCGCGTTTGCCAGGCAAATGCGTTCGGCGCAAATCCCGTTGTGGCGACTGACGGTCAGCATCAGGATACTGCATCCCCAGGTGACGGCCTTTACGCAACACTGGCATAGCGTCACCGGTGAACTGGTCGAACTGGAACACGATTTTGGAATATTGCAATCCCCCGAGTACCTGAATAGTCCGTTGCTGCCGATTTTTGAAGGCGCCGGCGGTATCCGGCGCCGGCTGGATATCAAAGAACCGCTACTCGATTTCGGCATACTCAGTGAACTGCATGCCGAGGGCGCCACCGATTACGTGGCGATGCCATTGCACTTTTCCGACGGCCAAATCAATGCGCTGACCATCAGTTCAAATAGCCCGGGAGGTTTCACCACCGCTGACCTGGGTCATGTCTACGAAGTTCTCGCCGTGCTGGGTAGAATTTATGAGGTTCACGCATTGCAACGCAAGGCTGCCAGCCTACTCGATATCTACCTCGGCCCGCATGCGGGCGAACGCGTGCTCAACGGCCTGATCCGGCGCGGTGACCGGGAAGACATTCGTGCGGTGATCTGGTTCTGCGACCTGCGCGGCTCCACCCCGCTCGCACAGGCGATGTCGCGAGACGAGTTCCTCGCCTGCCTGAATGAATTCTTCGATTGCGTGGCCGGTGCAGTACTCGAGCATGGTGGGCAGATCCTACGCTTTATCGGCGACGCGGCGCTGGCCATCTTTCCGATTGAAAACGAGCCCGACGATACCGGTCTACAGGCATCCTGCACACGCGCCATCGCGGCGGCGCACGAGGCTTCGGCACGAATGAAATCCTATAACGCCAGGCGCGTGAAGGAATCCAAACAAGAACTTGGCTACGGCATTGGATTGCATGTGGGAGAGGTAAGCTACGGCAATATCGGCACTGGCAACCGGCTCGAATTTACCGTTATAGGCGAGGCCGCTAACCTGGCCGCGCGCATCGAATCACTGTGTAAGTCGCTCGATGAACCGGTACTGCTTTCCGCGGCTTTTGCGACCTGTAAACCCGATGAGGTCGTATCGCTGGGCGAGCACACATTAAAGGGCATCGACGCACCCCAGGAAATCTTCGCATTGCGTTAATCGTCATCCCGACCCCCGAGCCTGTATTCATACCCAGTGTGACGGTGGCAATAAAGGAAATTAGAAAAAGACTAGAAAAATATGGTTAGCAATCATATGCCAGGTGTTGGAGCGGCTCTATCGCGCACGATGTTAATATAAGTCAAAAACAGAACTTATATTAGTTATATGAGTAATATAAACTTAAAAAAAGGTTTATATTGTAGAAGTTGGCAATATAAACTATATTGATTGATCTATATTATTTTCTATCCAGAGCGAGATAAGTGGCGAGAAGCGGCAATTTCCGTAAAACACGAATGGGCTACACAGCTTTTATCCCTGCCGATTTACCGCCGGACCCACCGGTTAATCTCGACGGCGATATGGGCCTGTTGCTTTCAAGGGCAGATCAGGCCCTGGGTGCAATCAACACTATTGCGACAATCTTGCCAAGCCCTGAATTACTCGTCGCCATGTTCATTCAAATAGAAGCGTTGCTGAGTTCTCAGATTGAGGGGACTCAATCAACACTGGTTGATGTACTGGGTGCAGAAGAAGATCATGAGCCTACATCCGATGTGGGCGAGGTGGTCAATTACATCAATGCCATGCGCTATGGGTTGAATCGATTCCGTGAGGATGATTTTCCAATGTCGCTCAGGTTGCTCAGGGAAATACACGATATCTTGATGCGGCAGGTACGGGGTGGTAAGGCGCCTTTAACGCCGGGTGAATTTCGCACCACTCAAAATTGGATAGGCGGAACGAATCTCAGTAATGCCCGCTATGTGCCACCCCCACCTCATGAAATGCTGGGCGGTCTCGATAATCTTGAAAAATATCTGCATGGTGGGGAAGGGACGCCAGTATTGATTCGTTGCGCCTTGATTCATTATCAGTTTGAAACCATTCATCCATTTAATGATGGTAACGGCCGTCTTGGCCGTCTGCTCATTACATTTTTTCTGGTATGGCAAGGTGTGTTGGATGAACCCATGCTGTATCTAAGCGCTTATCTCAAAACGCATCAGCAGGAATATTATGATCGTTTGCAACAGGTTCGAACTAGCGGTCATTTCGAAGCCTGGGTAAAATTTTTTCTGGAAGGTGTCATCACGGTTTCTGGCCAGGTAGTTAACACCGCCAGGTCCATTCAGCGTTTAGAAAGAACCGATACCGATCGCATATTAGAAGGCAGTAGTGGTCATTCCGGCGTATTGTTGCTGCGCTATCTGATGGCACAGCCGGTTGTGCGCGTTAAAGACGTCAAAGAAAAACTGAAGATCAGTTATTCCAAGGCCAATAACCTGCTCGCAGAATTGGAAGCACTAGGTATCATGGAGCAAATCACCAAAGGTCGGCGTAATCGAAAATTTATCTACCGTGAATATGTTGATATCTTGTCTGAGGGCTCGGCCCCAAATAGTTATGAATAAAGGTTGAGTCACGTATTAATGAACCAACCACCATGAAAACCCCAGACAAAACCACCGCCCAACAACGCGCCGACCAGATCCACGCCTTCAACGATGAACTGGCGGAGCTCACGCGCGAGCAGATACTCAGCCTCAGCGACGATCAACAGGCGGCCATCGACAACTATCATCAGGGTTTGTTCGATCAATTTAGTAGCGCCTTCGACATCGACAGCAGCCAGCAGCAAAAGCAACTCTCGCTCGGCATGCGCATCGCCTCGTTTCTCGGTGCGCTGGCACTCGCGGCGAGCGTGTTTTTCCTGTTTTATCAATTCTGGGGCAGGCTCGGCACCGCCAGCCAGGTCATCATCCTCAGCGGTGCCTCGATAACCAGTTTCGTCGCCACCGTGATCGTCGCGAGCAAGGATGGCTCGGGTTATTTCACCAAACTCATTGGCCTCGTCGCCTTCGCCTGTTTTGTCCTCAACATCGCCATGTTCGGGCAGATTTTCAATATCACTCCCAGCGACAATGCGCTACTGGTCTGGGCGGCACTGGCGCTGTTGCTGGCCTATGCCTATGACGTGCGCCTGTTACAGGTCGCCGGCGTGCTCGCCATCATCGCCTTTGCCTCGGCACGCGTAGGCGCCTGGAGCGGCATGTACTGGCTCCATTTTGGCGAACGCCCGGAAAACTTCTTTCCGATTGCGATCGTGCTGTTCTTTATCCCGCAATGGATCGATCATCAACGCTTCGGCGGCTTTGCCCTGTCCTACCGGGTGTTCGGTATGGTCACGCTGTTAACGCCGATGCTGGTGCTGGCGCACTGGGGTTATGGCAGTTACCTGAACATCGACCCCGATATCATCGAAGGCGGTTATCAACTGGCCGGCTTTATCATCAGTGGTGCCTGCATCGGCTATGGCATCCGCCGCGGCTGGGGTCATGTGGTCAATACCGGTGTCACCTTCTTCGTCATCTTCATCTACACCAAGTTTTTCGACTGGTGGTGGGAGATCATGCCCAAGTACCTGTTCTTCCTGCTTATGAGCCTGATGGCGATACTCTGCCTGGTCATATTCAAGCGCTTGCGAAAGAGCGAACAGGCAACCGAACCAGTAACTGCGCAAGCTGAAACCGGGGGTGCAGAACGATGAAGCCAAACA
>QNFD01000286.1 GCA_003645435.1 Gammaproteobacteria bacterium
CCGGGGCTTGCTGGCGACCTGGTTCCTCAGGTAATTGATACTGGTGTTTTCGGCGCTGACCGTGCGATTTTCGGCCACGGCTAGCCGGGCCAGTTTTAATAGAGATCGTGCGTCCGGCAATAAATGTGGATCAACTTTGATATCGGTATCGCCTTTTAGCCAGGATTCAGGTGCAATTGACCAACCATGTCCGACCCCACAGGCAGGGGTGGAGTCGAATAACACATCATCCAGATTACTCAGCTTTTCCTCGCCCTGCAATATCGCAAGCCTGTTTTCATCTACTCTGTATCGCGCCCAGTAAACTTCATTCATGCGTGCGTCGAGGGCGACTACCGCGTTATCGACAGCATATCGGTCGAAACAGGTCTGGGCCAGGACCGCCAGGGTCGAAATTTGCACTACTGGTATATTTAAGCCCATCGAAATACCCTGTATGCTCGCCGCTGCAATTCGTATTCCGGTGAATGCACCGGGACCGTTAGCAAAGGCACAGTGTGTGAGCGATTGTTTTGATAGATTGGCCGCTACCAGTACCGCATCCATCATTTGCGGCAGGTAACGGGTATGCTGACGCGGCGTTACTTCAAACTCACTGAAAATCTGCCCATCGCTGCGTAACAACGCAGCCGAGCAGGCCTCGGTCGAGGTATCGATGGCAAGTATGTTCAATCGTGGTTTAGCCCGGAAAATTCACAAATCACGCACCATCTCGCTAGTCTATTGATTCCACAAGAAATATTTCCTCAGTCGCTCGTAATCGTTGATACGAGACTCCTTCGGAAATTTCCTTGTGGAATCAATATCCTGCGCGATCTTGGCGCAGATTTATGAAATTTCCGGGCTAGACGAAAGGCAATCTCTAACGCCCAATGCCTCTTTCACTGTTGCGGACGAAATTGACAAATTCATCCACTTCCGGATATTTATCACATAAAGGCTTCAGATTTTCGAATGCCTCGGTCCTGTTTATGCGTGATTTCAGAAGTTCACGAAACGACCTGTGCAAGGCACGTATCAGGTCGGGAGAGAACCCTTTACGTCGCAATCCCTCCTTATTGATACCTATGGTTCGAGCTCGGTCGCCGGCAACAGTTGAATACGGCGGAACATCCTGTATTACTACCGAACCAATACCACAAAGCGATTTACGGCCAATAATCGTGAACTGGTGTACAGCGGCAAAGCCTCCGAGTATTGCATAGTCACCAACTTCAACATGCCCGGCCAGGGAGGCTGCGTTGGCAAAAACAGTATGATCGCCAACTATGCAGTCGTGAGCGATATGACAATATGCCATGAATAAATTATCGGAGCCGATGACGGTTTTACCTATACCGTCAGCAGTACCGCGACTCATGGTTACAAATTCACGAATAGTATTTCGATCGCCAATCTCAAGCGTTGTGTGTTCGCCTGCAAACTTTAAATCCTGGGGTACTTCGCCCAGCGAGGAAAACTGAAAAATCCGGTTATCCTTGCCAATAATGGTAGGACCCTTTAAAACGACATGAGGACCTATCTCGGTACCGCTTCCTATCTCGACATCGGCACCTATGATCGAATAGGGACCTACACGAACGTCATCGGCCAGCTTTGCGCCGGGATCAACAATCGCGGTATCATGAATCATGCTTCTTTATCCTGTGCCGAGCACATCATCTCGGCCTCAGCGACAACCCGACCATCGACCAGTGCTTTGCATTCGTAAAGACCTATTCCGCGCATATTTCGCTTGAGTCTAACGTTTAAAATAATCTGGTCTCCCGGAATAACCTGCCCACGGAATCGTGCTTTATCGATTCCTACGAGCATATAAATTTTATTTTCGTAATCTACCACCTTTGAGGAAAACGCCAGTAGCCCGGTGGCCTGGGCCAGGGCTTCCAGAATGAGCACACCCGGCATAATGGGTTGATCCGGAAAGTGACCCTGAAAAAATGGTTCATTAACCGAGACATTTTTCAGGGCTGAGAGGGATTCACCTTCACTGGATTCAATCACTCGATCTACCATTAAAAAAGGGTACCGATGTGGCAAAAACTCCATGATCTTGTCAATTTCAAATTCTGGCATATGACCTCATGATTCCAATTTGTAATAATACTAGCGGGCTAGCTTCCATCTGACGGCTTATTCTGCTGTTTTTCAAGTTTTGCAACTGTCCTTAACCCTTAAATTCAAGCTCTAGCTGTTTGGCAAGTTGCTGCAGGATAAATTTCATATTAAAGATCTTTACAGTATGAATTTTGCTGGCATCGAGTTACAGCGGTAATTCGAAATAAAGTATTGAATGACGGGGATATTCTCCAACGTGAGTGCCGTCTTCGTGCAACATACGGACTAGTGCCACAATTGCAATGGAATTATTTATTGGGCACTTTCACCAGATTCGGCCTGTTGCTTCAACATTTCAACAATCTGTGTCGTTATATCTATCTGATCCGAAACGTAGCTAACACCCTCGGTCAGGATTAAATCGAACTTTCCAGAATCGCCGAGTTGCCTGAGGACACTTGCGATCACCTGTTGTAGTTCGCGAATTCCTTCGTTCCTACGCAGATTCTGATCTTCGCGAAACTCCTGTTCGAGGAATTTCAATTGGCTAACCTTGAGCCGAATTTCTCGCTCAAGCTTACGTCGATTGGTCGCACTAAGCGTATTATCGGTAGATTTTAACTGGTCCTCGATTCCGATTATTTCTTCTCGCTTTTCTTGAATTAGTTTTTCCCGGGGCTCGAACTCGGCCTTCAGACGCTCCTCTACCCGGCGTGCCTGGGGTGCCTCCTTCAACACCCGTGCGGTGTTAACGAATCCAATTTTATAAGAACTATTTTCAGCTACAACCACGCTGTTAGCCAGCACTAGCACCAAAATAACCAAAAGTTTTGTAATAACGTTCAAGTGAACCTCTTAAAAAGACGCACCGAGTGCGAACTGAAAATTCCTGATATCATCCCCGGGTTGATCATTCACGGGGTAGCCTAAACTGAATTCCAGGGGCCCGACCACCGAAAACCATTTCGCCGATATACCAACCGACCCTCTCAGCTCGGCAGCGTCAAATGTGTCTACTCCATCAAATACATTACCAGCGTCGAAGTATACCCCAAGGCGAAACGTTTCTGAACTGGCTATCGCTTCCAGAGGTATTAATAATTCGGAAGATAATATGACCTGTAAAGTACCTCCATATGGGTTTCCGTTGCTATCGAGCGGTCCCAAACTATTTCTTTCGTATGCCCGAACCGAGCGTACACCACCTGCATAGAATCTTTCGAAAAATGGCAACTCCGTGGTTTCCGCATAACTATCTCCGTAACCAACACGGGATCTAAAGTTATAGGTGGTATTAAAGATAGTTGGGAAAGCGGTTCGGTGCTGGTAGCGAAGTTTATAGAAATCCAGGTCACCGGCATCTACTTCAAAACTGACGGAATTCAGAGAACCCGTATCGGCGAATACGCGCCGATTTCGAGTGTCTTTGGAAAAACTAATCGTGCTAAACAAAGTATTGTATTTAGCCCCTGTAACATCGGCGGGATCTGTGTTTTCATCATATTCCTCACTATTGGCAATGATAAATTCAATGACTTCATCTGGTGTCCCCGGTGTCGTTAGAATATTGTTCTGCTCAATGCCAAATTCAACCGTGAAGGTATTAAACTCGGAAACCGGTATCCCATAATCCATCGACAAACTGGTACGATCTATCAGATAGTCACTGACATTGAGTTCGGCTGCATCGGTAGCGGTATAGGTGAATCTAAAACCGCGACTTACCCCATTCGCCGTATAATACGGGTTCAAATAGCGAAACCCGTATCGCTCTGATGACTGTGAATTATCAAAAGTGAAGCTAACCGTCTTGCCCGTTCCGAAAATGTTATCGTGGGTTACACCCAAATTTAAAATCACACCCTGGGTCGCCGAGAAACCGAGACCAATCTGAAAATTACCCGAAAAGCGTTCGGCAACCGTAACTTCCAGGTCCAGCAGGTCATCGCGCCCTTCTACGGGAACAGTTTTAATATCGACAGAGGTCAGATAGTTCAATCGCTGCAATCGAATACGCGACCTGTCCACCTTGCTTACCCTGTATACTTCGCTTTCTAACTGGCGCATTTCACGCCTCAGAACTGTAGTTCTGGTTCGATCATTGCCGGTAAAATTGATATACCGAACTGTCATTTTCCGACCCGGATTAATCAGGAACTTGAGATCAATGGTATGGTCTTCTTCATTAAGTTCCGGCACCGG
>QNFD01000287.1 GCA_003645435.1 Gammaproteobacteria bacterium
GAACTGGCTTTCAGAGTTGGCAGATAGAATACGGCACATGATGGAGTCCCCAGCTAGCCTAGTGTCACGCCTTCCCCCTCACCCTAACCCTCTCCCCGCAGGGGAGAGGGGCAAATGTAAACAAGACCGCATAACTAAACCGGATGCAAACCCGGAAACTCCAAACCGGTGGTCTCGTCAAAACCCTTGGCAATATTAAATGCCTGTACCGCCTGTCCGGCCGCGCCTTTCATCAGGTTATCGATCGCACTGATGACAACCAGTCGATTGCTAAATGGATCACGCTCGAAGCCGATGTCGCAGTAATTACTACCCGCGAGTATCTTCGGTTCGGGGTAGCGGTGAATGCCGGTACGTTCCTTGACGATGCGAATAAAGGGTTCGTCACCGTAAGCCGAGCGGTAAATCTTCCAGATATCCTTTTCTTCGAGCGCCTGGTTGAGGAAAACATGGCAGGTCGCGAGAATGCCGCGCACCATTTCAATCGAGGTGGCGGAAAAATGAATATTGTCGGCTTTGAGTTCCTGGCGAATTTCACCGAGATGACGATGAGCGGTCGGCTTGTAAGATCGTACCGCACCACTACGTTCGGGGTGGTGGCTGCCTTCACTCACCGCATTGCCACCCTGGCTCGAGCCCGCCTTAACCTCGACCACCGAAGATTCGACAATACCAGCCTGGTACAGGGGGTGCAGCGCGAGTATGGTCGCGGTGGCATTACAGCCCGCGCCCGAGATGCGTTTCGCGCCCTTCATCTCTTCACGATGTAATTCGGGAATGCCATAGACAAAATCCGCCATTCGATCCGGGCAACTATGCGGTTTGCCATACCAGGTTTCGAATTCCTGGGGGTCATGGATACGGAAATCTGCCGAGAGGTCAACCAGGGTGTCGGCCAACGCTTCGAATTCGGCGAGGCGGTTCATCATATGCCCGTGCGGTAATCCGAGGAATAATACATCGCAGGGTTCCAGCTCGGTGATGGCTACAAACTTCAGCTTGCAAACCTTGCGCAGGTTGGGGTGCAGCGTCGACACCAGCTTGCCCGCATGGCGCTCGGAGGTGGCCTGTTGAATTTCGACTTCTGGGTGAAACAATAATATACGAAGTAGATCACCACCGGTATAACCCGATGCGCCGACGATAGAGACTTTTAGCATGGCATTACTGCCTGGCCTGCTGGATGACGTAGTCGGCAACCACTGCCGGGATATCGACTCCAGTGGTATCGATGCTGTTGCGGAATTCCATCGTGTAGTTAACTTCGTTCACCAATAGTCCATCATCGCTTTCGAACAGGTCGACGGCGACAATGCCGCCACCAACGGCTTCTGCCGCAGCGAGTGAAATTTCGGCGACCTCGGCAGTGACTTCACACTTGCTCGCGATTGCGCCGCGCGCGGTATTGGTGATCCAGTGGTCGGAGGTGCGGTAAATCGCGGCGATACAGTCATCGCCAACGACGAAGCTGCGAATGTCGCGCCCCTTTTTCTCGATATATTGCTGAATATAAAAGATTGAATGGTGATAGCTGCCGAGTACGGCCTTATGCTCGAGCACGGTTTCGGCGGCATCGCGATCGTTGATCTTGGAAAGTAGGCGGCCCCAGGAACCAACCGCGGGTTTGAGTACGACCGGGTAACCGAGTTCCTCGATTGCCTCGAGTGCCGATTCTTCGGTAAATGCCACCCGGCTTTGCGGCTGGGCGATACCATAGTCCTTGAGTGCCGCGGTGGTGAGCAATTTGTCACCGCAGATGCGCGCGACATCGTGGGTGTTAATGCATCGCACGCCGGCGCTTTCGAATAATCGTAATGCGTGCAATGCACGCGAGTGATTGATCGAGCGTTCCACCAGGATATCGATATCGGGCGCAGTGTTGAAATCCATGATCAGTTTGCGATCATCGATCATGATCGGTTCGACCCCGGCATTTCGAAACGCCCCGATTAATAGCTTTTCTTCCTTGCGAATCAGCGAATGCAGCAGGCCGATTTTCACTGACCCCAGTCCTCTTCAGCAGTCGGTGCTTCCGCCAGTTTGATCGGCTTCAGCGCTATTATTTCAAGCTCGGCACCACAATCATCACAGACCAACACCTCGCCAGCCATCGCATCATCGGCGATTGTAACATCCGCCGCACATACAGGACATTCACCCATTAGATTTCCCCTGAAACAGTAAAATATTTTGAGGCGCACATTCTATGCGCTTGGGTGGTTGGAATTCAAGCAGGAACTATGGAATTAGGGTTCCAGGCGAATCGTATCGATTCCGAAAATTGTCTCAAGTGGACTGATAACCGCAGAACCACCTCGTCCAATCACATGCGTGTATATCTCTGTGGTCTTGACGTCGCTATGGCCTAATTGCGCCTGAACTGTACGAATATCTGCGCCTCGTTCCAGTAGATGGGTAGCAAATGAATGGCGTAATGTATGACAACTGGCGGGACGCACAATGCCAGCCTTGCGCACTGCAGCCTTGACTGCTTTTTGTAGGCTAGATTCATCCATGTGGTGCCTTCTGACTACCCCGGTTCTCGGGTCAATACTACGCCGGGTAGCTGGAAACACATATTGCCATCCCCAGGAAACGGCTGCGTTGGGATATTTTCTTGCCAGCGCATAAGGCGTATGCACTCGGCCAAACCCTTCAGCAAGATCTCTATCGTGGGCAGTCTTCACGGACTCAAGATGTCGTTGTAGCGGTACTACTAACTCCCTGGCAAGTGTCACCACGCGGTCCTTTCCGCCTTTTCCACACCTGATGGTGATCGAAAGGCGGTCAAAATCGAGATCCTTCACACGTAGTCGAATACACTCCATCAAGCGAAGGCCTGAACCATAGAGCAAACATCCGGTTAACCAGTGAACGCCCTCCAGTTTAGAAAGCAGGTTCGCCACTTCCAGTTGCGTGAGCACTACCGGGATCTTGACTTTCTTTTTTGAACGAACGATGTCCGGTATTTCACCGATTGGTCTATTCAGCACTTTACGGTAAAGAAAAATCAGTGCATTGAGTGCTTGCCCCTGGGTTGCAGGCGCAACATTTCGGTCCACGACCAGATGCGTTAGAAAAGCCGCAATTTCACTCTCGCCCATCTCATCAGGATGGCGCTTTTGATGAAACAAAATAAAGCGCTTAATCCATTCTACATACGCTTGTTCTGTCCTGATGGCATAGTGCTGTACTCGCATTATATCGCGGACTTCCTCTAAAAACGGTGATTTTTCTTTTCCACACCCCATGTTTTATTCTCATTATGTTCTCAGTTATAAAACAATACGGTAGTTACCCGGCACGCGCAAGGACTTATACGGCAAGTTTCCATGATATTACTTGGAGGCAAGGTCTATAATTGAGCATAGAGGTAATTTTAAATTCATGATAAGTTGTTGAACTCAAGGTAATTTTAAGATGTGCAAGATGCGGAAAATGGAAAATAATGTATTTTTTTCAAAAATACATAGGACGCAACCTGCGGTAATTAAATGCCGCAACTTGCGGCACATTTAGGCTGTTAGAGCTCAACTTAAGACAATGTATTTCGACATATTCGTAAATGGAAAGAAGAGAGCCACGGTCGGGCACGATGATCTTGAAAACGTAAGTATCTCTGTGTCCGGAAACAGCGAGGGAGTATCTTTAATTTCAGGCGCAGTTTGCAAGGAAGGAGTACAAAATTATCATATTCATTGGTTTCAAGACGATCTAGCTGAAACTGATGAAGTATCTATACGCAGATCAAATGCCACAGAGGCAACCGAACCACAAAAAATTGTTAAGATGGGTGATAGAAATAGGAGTGCGGATGGGGAAAGATTCTGTGATTTTTGCAAATTATCAGAGAATGAAGTCGGGAAATTAGTTCAAACTGGCAGCACACCCACAATTTGTGAAAACTGCGTTGATTTGTGTGTAGAAATTTTAAGGGGCGTTGAAAAATGAGCTCTAACACATATGAGCCGTTTCCAGGTCAATAGGCATAAGGAAATTATTTCGATCATTTTCGTGACCGAAATTAAATCACACACAAAGATCGATCACTTCATCTGTCATGGTAGCTGTCAAGTCGTCGCTTACAGCAAACACATATAGAGGATCTCTTACTTCGGTCTCACCACTGCCTGCATTGTTGTTCGTCCATAAACGATTGCAGGGTCACTAGACATTCATTGGTTAACCTTACTCTTGCCCTATTCAAAGGTGCAGGCTTACTCAGTCCTCAAGTATCC
>QNFD01000288.1 GCA_003645435.1 Gammaproteobacteria bacterium
TTCGACAAGATCAGTCCGGAAGACCAACTGATTGTACGAGCAGCAATTGGTGAGGCATTTAAAACGCTAGATACTCTGAATCGGGCCGACAATATTCAGGCCAGTGAGGCATTGAGAGCAGAGGGGATAAAGTTCGTCAAACCCGAACCCGCGGAACTCAAGCGTTGGAAAACCCTGTCCACACAGGCAATTGATAATATGGTGGCCGAGGGAATCGTATCCCGGGAAATGGTCGATGTCGTCATGGGTCACCTGAGAACTTATAGAAACAGCCAATAAAAATGCGGATACTGGTTAAAACGATACACCGCACAGAAGACGCGCTGCTAGTCGTGTTGCTCAGCAGCATGATCGCGCTGGCATCAACACAAATACTACTCAGAATTTTATTTGACTATGGCTTGATCTGGGCCGACCCCCTGCTTCGGGTCATGGTTCTATGGCTGGGTTTGACTGGCGCCATGGTCGCAAGTCGACACAACAAGCATATACACATCGATGTGCTCACTCGTTTTTTCAGCAAGAACCTGTACCTTTTCGTACAAACATTTGTCGGTCAGTTTACCGCCTGGGTTTGCATTCTAATCGCCTGGAATGGTGCTCGCTGGGTACAGATGGATTATGTCGATGAAATGACCAGCCTGGGCGGCGTTCCTTCCTGGATGCTGGAAATCATCATCCCGATTTCATTCGCCGTTATCGGCATTCGTTATTTACTATTTTCAATTCGCTGGGGTTCGCTTTGTTACCGCCGCTTTAGACTTCACGCGAGTCGAGCGAAATGAGTATTTTTGCCCCCGTTCTGCTCATTCTGGCATTATTGCGTACACCCTTGTTCGCTATCATTGCGGCCAGCGCTATGCTCGGTTTCTATTCCGAAGAGATCGACCTGGCGGTAGTCAGTATAGAAATTTATCGACTCGCGGAGATGCCGATTCTACTCGCTATCCCGCTTTTTACCTTTGCCGGCTATCTACTCGGCGAAAGCCAGGCATCGACCCGGCTGGTCAATCTGACCCATCATTTACTCGGCTGGATGCCCGGCGGGCTCGCAATCGTGGCGATTTTCAGCTGCGCCATGTTTACCGCCTTTACCGGTGCTTCGGGGGTTACTATTATTGCTCTCGGCGCCCTGCTCTACCCGGCGTTAAAACAGGCCGGTTACAACGAGAATTTTAACCTTGGCTTACTGACCAGTTCGGGTAGCCTGGGTTTATTGTTCGCACCTTCCCTGCCCCTGATTCTGTTTGGCGTTGTCGCCCAGCAAATGGATCTGGATCAACCGGTCGGTATCGATCAATTGTTTCTCGCCGGCATTTTCCCTGGCCTGTTGATGCTCATAATGCTATCGATATACAGCATGATGCAACCGCGGCACGTGGTTGAGAAAAAGGGCTTTGATGTTAAAAAGGCCCTGGCTGCGCTGAGTGCGGCAAAATGGGAAATACCTTTACCAATCCTGGTCCTCGGCGGTATTTACGGAGGTTATTTCGCGGTCTCAGAGGCCGCGGCGGTGACCGCGTTATATGTACTCGTAGTCGAAGTGCTGGTAATGCGCGAGATTACGATCCGCCAGCTGCCCGAAATCATGCGCGACTCGATGGTCCTGGTCGGCGGCATCATGATCATCATCGGTGCATCCCTGGCCTCGACTAATTATATGATCGATGCAGAGATACCCACCCGTCTTTTCGAACTGATTCAACAGCATATTGATGACAAGCTAACCTTTTTAATTTTACTCAACCTGTTTTTACTGGCACTCGGCATGATGCTCGATATCTTCTCGGCGATTGTCATTATCGTGCCGATTATTTTACCCATCGCTGTCGGTTATGGAATCCATCCGGTTCACCTTGGAATTATCTTCCTTGCCAATATGCAACTGGGATATTTCACCCCGCCGGTCGGAATGAATTTATTCATTGCCAGTTATCGCTTTGAAAAGCCGGTAATGACGCTTTACCGGGCAACAATCCCGTTCTTTGTCATCCTTCTGGTCTCGGTATTGATTATTACCTATTGGCCAACGCTCAGTCTCTATCTGATTACGCCGTAATTGTATTTCTGTTTTACTTAAACTAGATTGCCCCCCCACCCCTACCCTCGACAATCGCTCCTGCATTGTTCTACCACCGGGACGCCGGACCGCTACATCCATGTAGGCGTCTCCCCCATTGGGGCGAGGGAGAAATATAGCCTGATATCATTTACAAGTTACAGGCCGTAGTTTTTATGGCATTATCTCTATTGTTGATTCAGTACGTTGATTATGTTCATGAAATTATTTGTTTTGGTTGGTTTTCTGGTTTTGGCATTCTCCGGCTGTGCGAGCACGCCTAACGATCCCTACGTACAAAAGCTGCAATGGCTGGATGCCGCAGATCCTCAAAAGGATGCGCAGGAGGCGATCAAGAAAGGTGATCTTCGCCTACTTGGGCTAGCTACCCGCAGCGTTAATATCCCAGGTGTCACCAAAGAAGAAACCCTGGCATACGAGCAAAAATGCGGGGTTCAGCTGATCGAAGGCATTTCCGACGTGGTGCGTAGTGACGAGCATTTAAGGCTGATGCAAAAGGCGCGCAGTTATGCGTTGAGTTACAACGCGATAATCAAAACCAAGTGCAAAATCTAAACAGGCTGGTTACCGTTAACCTGCCCCTGTCCACGGACTAGCCTGAGGCCAGTCATCAGGCTGAGCAGGAATATCATCCATAACCTGTCGAGTGCACCGCCACCCCCGCCACCCACCGGCGCCACGGGTGCAGGCACACAACTGCTTGAAGTCGCGAAAAGTCCGTTCGGATTGGAAAATGTTGTATTACCGCTAACCGCGTAATTTCCATTTGTGGGGTCGCTATTGATGTCGATATCCGCATCGGAGACATCGTAAAAAATGTTATTGCTACATTTCACCCGAAACCGGGCAAACGCGGCTGACCTGGCCAGTGTGACCGTCTCGGTGCCATCGTTGGGTGTACCAACAAGCAACGGATTCACCGCATAACTCGCGTGCCCGCCGGAAAAAGTCAGCAAATCGATATCTACATTGGCACAGCTAACCGGTGCGACATTCGTATTCGCGACCGCCCAGGTTAAAACCACCGATGGTGTGCTTTGATCAATGCTGGTTCCAGGTTTGTTATGCGAGGTGATTCTGAAAGGACCGGAATTGCCATCCACATTGATTCGAACATCATCGATTGCCTGGCCGCCTTTTTCATCGCGTACGGTCAATCGAAAATTCAGGCTTCTTGTCGTGCAGGGTAACGTCTCAGATTGATCATAGGGACCATCTACTACCTGGGTGCCGAGCGCGGGGAAATCGCGACTACCACTCGGCTGGGGCGAATAACTCCTGAATAACGCATTACTGCCCAGGTCATCACCAAGGGTGTCGGCATTAGTCGCGGCTCCCGCATCCATTTGATCCCATTGGTACCAAAGCGTATCTCCATCTGCATCGTTGCCACTACCCTTTAGCTTAAACGGTGTAGCCAGCGGAATGGTTCGCTCGTCACCGGCGTTGACACTATCTGGATCGGTATTGCCAGTGTCCGATAATGCATAGCAACTGCCGCCCACCCCGGTAAAAGCGTGGATTTGCGCTATCGAACCCGCATGAAAAGTCGCGTCGCTATTGGCCTGGATATCCTCGACCCCGCAAATACCGGCGTAGCCCATGATGGTGGAACCGCTGCCCGGCTCAAAAGCAGATGATGGAACCCTGTTACCTCCGCCGCAGGCAAAAGTGGTGCCATTGAAGCTATGTTCGGCACCGAATTGATGACCTATTTCATGGGCAACGAAATCTATGTAAAAAATAGGGCCGGTTGGATCGAGTAGACCGGTTGCCCCCTGCGCTTTACTGCTATTGTCACAAGCTGACCTGATGGTAGCAATGCCACCACTATCATTAATATTGGTAGGCGCGCTGAAAATATGCCCTATGTCGTAGTCCGCTGGATCCAGTTTAGAATCGATGAAGGCCTGATTTTGTGCAAACAATGTCAGGACATCATTGTTTGGAACCTCCCCTATTAACAGGTCATTGTTGGCAACCAGATCCAGGTGGATTCCAAGGTCGCGCTCGTATATCGCATTGACACGATCGATAGCGGTCACAATTTCCGCGAAAGCTAAAACTTTGGTTCCGCCCGCCGCCGCAACATAATCGGGAGTCGTCGACACAGCCAACCGATAAGTCATCAAATTCCCCGGGATGCGATAGGCCAA
>QNFD01000289.1 GCA_003645435.1 Gammaproteobacteria bacterium
ATTGCCGAAGCCGCGCGCGTACATGATTCGGCATTGTCGGATTCCCCCGCTGTCGATGCCAGCAGTGACGCCTGTATCCAGCCCTATAGCGATTTAGCCGGCGCCGTGCAGCAATATGGTTGCCGTCTGTTTGGGCAGGTGAGCCATTCGGGTCGCGCCAATGATCGCAGGCGCGGCGGCATGCTCGACGTTCCTTACTCATCCTTTGCCAGTCCGGATGAGCGGTTTCACAACATGCCGAGAGCGATGAGCGCGGAAATGATAACCGAGGTTGTCCAGGCTTATGCGGATGCGGCCGGACGCATGGCAAAGGCAGGGCTCGATGGGGTTGAGATTCCTGCCAGCCATGGCTTGCTGCCCGCACAATTTCTCAACCCCAGGGTCAACTTAAGAGAAGACGACTATGGCGGCAATTTTCAGAACCGGCTGCGATTTCTCAGGCAGATTATTATCGCTGTGAGGGCTGCAATAGGCGAGTCGATGGTTCTGGGTATCCGTATTTCGGTTGATGAACTGGAACACAATGGAATGGATCCCGGCGAATCGGGTGAAATTTGTAAAAACCTCGATGAAATGGCGGCGCTTGATTATTTCAATGTGATCGCAGGATCGATGGCGGGACTTGGCGGCTCAGTCCACGTGGTACCACCGATGATGATCGAGCATGGTTATACCGCACCGCTCGCGAACTCGATAAAGCAGATTACCGACAAACCGGTTTTCGTCGCCGGCCGCATCAACCAGCCCCAGATTGCCGAGCAAGTACTGGTCAAGGGGCAGGCTGATATGTGCGGAATGACGCGCGCATTGATTGCCGATCCCGACATGCCCAACAAGGTAATGGCGGGCGAACTTGACGACATTCGCGCCTGCATCGGTTGTAATCAGGCCTGTATCGGTCATTATCAATTAAGCACATCGATTTCCTGTATTCAGTTCCCAACTTCCGGCCGAGAACAAACGCTCGGTAATATTGCCCTTGCGGCCAACAGCAAACGCGTTGCCGTAGCGGGTGGCGGCCCGGCCGGGTTAAAGGCGGCATTGACCGCCGCTCAACGAGGCCACGAGGTCATTCTCTGCGAAGCTGAAGCGCGCCTGGGAGGGCAGGTTAATCTCGCGCAATTATTACCCGGCAGGGCAGAATTTGGAGGATTGACCACCAATCTCGAATACGAGGTCCGCAAGGCCGGTGTCGAAATATGCCTGAATACCGAAATTGATCGTGACTGGATTGAAGCCAATCAAGTCGATGTGATTATTGCCGCAACCGGGGCCCGGCCTTATCGACCTGAATTGCCCGGTGAGGAGGAAGCCGAGGTTGTCGATGCATGGCAAGTGCTGAATGCTGAAGTCAAAGTTGGCACCAATGTTGTCATCGCGGACTGGCGTGCCGACTGGGTTGGAATGGGCCTCGCCGAACAATTGGCGCGACAGGGTTCACGGGTTCGACTCGCGGTGAATGGCATCTGTGCAGGTCAGGAAATCCAGTCCTACATACGTGATCAGTGGACCGGCACCCTGCATAAACTCGGGGTCGAGATCATCCCCTATTCCCGATTGTTTGGTGTCGATAGCGACTCGGTTTACCTACAGCACACACTTAGCAATGAAGCTGTTGTTTGCGATGGGGTAAATACCCTGGTACTCGCGTTGGGTCATTCGTCGAATACCGAACTCGAGCTTATATTGAGAGAGATGCAGATTGAATATCGCCTGGTTGGTGATTGCATGAGTCCACGAACCGCAGAAGAGGCCGTCTACGAAGGTATGATGGCTGGAATGCAGGTTTAATCCTGCCGGCGCCAGGCCTTTTAAATATGCTGCTTTCTCAAACTAAAGCTATACTTTAATTGTCGGGTAGAATTCGTACGATACCCTATAATAAAATTTCTAGTTCAATCAATCATTTAATTAAAGAGATTAAAGCCAGGCGATGGAAGAAGACTTCCCTGACATTTCAAAATACTACGCTGCTAATCTGTCAGAAAATTTATTAACTATCGGCAGGATTGTCTTCCATGAAGATCGTTATATTTTTTCAAGGGATGACGTACAGGGTCCATTCAACCTGGTAGCCGACCCGGATGAAGATGTAACCCGCATGGTGCATATGATAGGTGAGATTCATCCGATTAAGGCAGTTAAAACATTCATGTATGTCGAGGTGAGCTCATGTTTATACATTTGCGAAGACCCGTTTTCGCGTGAAATCGAAGTGTGGTCGATTCACAATGGCATGGGTACATCTATTTTTCAAAAGCAGGAGTGCCCGTTGATTTTGTGGAATCCAAAATACGCCGATGATAATTATTTTGACGTGATTGATATAAAACAGGTTTTTTCTAATCCCAGGCTGAAAGACGCCTTTGTCGGTGTCATTTCCGAAAGTTTACGCGAGATGGAATACTATGAGCCGCTGATGCATATGAGGGCCTAGGAGTCTGACGGACTCAGGGCAGCAATATCTTGAACTGACTCCTGATTTTACTATCAAGCCCGCTATCTATGTAGCCGGGATGATGATCTTTTAAAATTTCTCGCACACTCACATTCGCCCTTTGCCAGATATCAGCGGCGCCTTCTTCAGCCCAGGTAGTGGGTTCGATCCGATCGGATAATTTCGGGTAATAGTAATCACGTTCCATCGCTTCCATGGTCTGCGGTTCCCCGATGAAATGGCCCTCACCGGTAATGACGTTTCTCATCGCCTCGAAAGCGAGCGTGTCTTCACTGACTTCGATACCCCGAATCATTCTATAGACATGTGACAGCATTTCATTATCGATCACGAAAGCCTCGAATGAGACACCGAGTAGACTCGCCATCATGCCCGAGGATTCGTAAACCATGTTAGCCCCGGATAAACCGCAGGCGAGCGCGGACAGAGCCTTTTCCATGCCCATTTGGGCATCGACAGCCTTGGCGTCACTCATGCTCGAAGCAACGCCCGATGGCACACCGATAAAATTCGCCAGTTGCGCCGAGCCGGCATTGAGCAGTGAAATTTCACCGCCACCGCCGCAAAAGGCACCGGTACGCAGGTCAATCACGAAAGGCCAGTTTGAAAATATCATCGGGTAGCCGGGTGAGAAAACATTCACCATCACCAGCGCCGCCAGGGTTTCGGCGAAAGAGGCGGCGAGCATGCCGTCGATCGTCGCCGGAGAAGTCGCGCCGGACATAGCGGCGGTAATGCTATTAATCGGCATGCCGCGGCGTATGCTCGCGATGGCGACGTCAAATGCATCTTCACCATAACGCATGGGCGAAATGATCGGGCTGATATGGGCCTTGCAGAATGGTTTTTCGGCAAACTTGCCCTCGCCGCCGGCTATCGCATCAAACATATCGACGATAGGATCGACATGCTCGCCCAGGGTGAAACTGGTGCCCACCGGTTTTTGGGTGCCGCGCATCAGGCAATAGGCGGTATTAACATCGAGTTCAAGGATATCGGGTACGTCGGTGGCCACACAGCAGCGTGTGAACCAGCTAATATTGGGCAGGGTATCGGTGAGGCGGGTGAAATCATATAAATCGGCAAGGGTAGAGGGACGATAAACATGGGTATCCAGGTCGAGGGTTTGCACTGCCGCGCCGCCGGTGCCGAAATAAACCTGATCGCCGCCTACCTCGAAACTATATTGCGGGTCACGGCCATGAAACAGAAACGATTTGCAGGCGCCATCGATGATATCTTCGACCATACTGCGCGAAAAACACAGGCGCCCGAGCTCATTAATCGTCGCTCCGCACTTGATCGCCTGATCGGTTAAAGCCTGCGGTGCCTCACCCATACCGAGCTCTCCGAGCATGCGCATCGAAGTATCATAAATCTGGCTGATCTGAATATCGGTAAGCGGTTTGTATTGACCGCCGATCGGGCCGGGTGGCGCCGGATTCACTGCCGGTGGTTTACTGCGCCTGGCGAGCATTTCTGCGCGACTGCTGGTGCCGCGCCTGCGTGGTCTTTGTGGTTTGTTCATGTCATGACCTTACTAAATTGTTTTCGGGGTCGTAAAGAATCGGGTCGACGACTATGGCAGTATATTTCTCTCCCAGGATGCCGACCGTCAGGGCAGTGCCTGATTCGGCCTGTTTGGGGTCGACAAACGCGTAGCCTATATTCTTCTGTACGCGAAAACCATAACCGCCCGAGGTAATACTGCCAACCTGTAACTCGCCGGCAAAAACC
>QNFD01000290.1 GCA_003645435.1 Gammaproteobacteria bacterium
ACGGGGGCCTCTGCCCGCGGAACGCTGGTTTACTTAGTTGGTGGTGGTGTCACCGTCGGTCGTCCTTATAGTGACATGCCCATCATCGGTGCGCTCGCAGAGTGGTGTCAGGTTGAAGTGATTGCACCAAAATATCGGTTGGCTCCCGAGTATCCCGCGCCATCCGCTGCCAATGATTGTATAGCGGTCTGGCAGGAAGTCGCCGCTGCATCAAACAGCCCGCTTCTTCTTGCTGGTGAATCAGCAGGCGGTAATCTGGCAGTAGTACTCGTGCAACAAGCGCTGTCCCGGGGGTTGCGCAGGCCCGATGCAATGGCGCTCCTGTCTCCCGCGGTGGATCTTCGAACCGATCTCGGACTCTATGAACCGACGACCTATTCTGACCCCACACTGAGTCCGCTACTCCCGGCCGAAGTTTTAGCGGCTTATGGTTCAGGGCGCGATCCCACCGATCCTTCGCTTTCACCGCTGTTCGGACCGCTTGCTGACATGCCTCCGACCATGATCACCACCGGGACACGAGACATGCTGCTGTCGATGTGTCTACGGTTTTATCGCCAGTTGAAACGAGCAGGTGTCGACGTCGAATGTCGAGTATGGGACGGTCTTTGGCATGTGTTTGAGTACTACGACCAGTATCCGGAATCAGCCGAGTCACTCAAGGAGATCTCTGCATTCTTGAACGAAAAGGTCAGACGTGCTGTTCTTGATTCTTGTGATGAATCAAAATAGTCAAACATCGCATAATGCATGCAGGCGGACCCAGCGAAGCTGGGCCGCTGTTGCGAGCGTTGAGGCTGTAGAAAAACCTGTGGATAACTTCGGCACAGTAAATATTGAAGCGGAGAGCCGCCTCATATTATTTTGGCAGAGGCTTATGACCCTAATATTCATGTGCAGACGCCTTTTTTTGTTCATTTTTTGTACAATCAAAAGTTTGTTTGTTTTCCTGCAGCTTCGTTACGTGGCAAGTATTCAGAAGTCCTCGATAAATTGAGCCTGGCACAAAGCAGAAACTCAAATTATCAGCCCTGGGTTCTCATATTGACCCGATGTGGTCATTTGGAAAGACCTGCTTTGAGCAGGCAATCTTTAAAGCGCTCCATCTCCGACTTGTCTTTCAGTGGCATACGGCTTAACTGCGAGATTGATACGTCGGGTAGTTCCGCGCTACAACGATCGACAGTTGTTTTTGCTTCCTCCATTCGGTCCAGGCGGACGTAGCTGGCGGCGAGCAGGAAATGGCCAAAGTACCATGTCGGCATTCGTTGCACCGCCTTGTCTGCCCATTCGATCGCTTCATCAAATCGCTCGGCCAGATAGTGGGCCAGGCTGATTACGGTAAACCGGAAGAATATGCTGGGATCTCGCGGGTTGGACCGAATCGCGATTTCTGAACAGGCTATGGCATCATCGACACGACCTGCCAGACTCATGGCTGTGCCGAGGCTGCCATAGGCAAGCGAGCAATTCGGATTAAGTTCGACCGCCCGCTCAAGGGCTGCGATCGATCCCTTTAAATCGTCCACCCCCCAACAACTTATACCAAGTGCCCAGTGTGCATATTCGTTTTTATCATCCAGTCGGGTAGCGCGAAGCGCCAGTTCGTGGGCCTTTATCTGCGTCGCCCGGCAACCACTTGCAAATCCCATATGCGTTTCGTGATGATAAATCAGCGAAAGTACCAAATGGGCTTCGGCGCTTTGAGAGTCAAGACTAATAGCTTTCTCGAGCAGGGACTTGGCAGTCGCATAGCTTTCTGGGGTGAAATCGTACAACAGTTTCCAGGCTCGCATTGTGAGCTCCCAAACCGTCAGATTCGGACACCTGTTCCTCGGTACCGGTTGACCAGCTGTGAGGTGTACCTGTGTTTGAATCGAGGCGACCACGTTTCGAGTAATCTCATCCTGAAGGTCAAAAATATCAGCTAAAACACGGTCATAGCGTTCCGACCAGACATGCCCTCCGCTGATACCATCAATTAACTGTGCCGTTACCCTGATCCGGTTGTCGGCTTTTCGCACACTGCCTTCCAGTAAATATCTGACACCCAACTCTTTCGCCACCCGTTTGGCATCAATTTTGGCGCCCTTGTAGGTAAAGGTCGTGTTTCGAGCGATGATAAAAAGCCAGGGAGAGCGAGATAGCGCAGTTGTAATATCTTCCGCCATTCCATCGGCAAAATACTCTTGCTCCGGGTCGCCGGACATGTTGTCGAAAGGTAATACTGCTATAGAAGGTTTGTCTGGAGGAATTAGAAGGTCATTGTAACTGTCCAGGGTTTGTTGAGCGCTGTTCTCGAGATGCTTGTGAAGCTCCAGTTTCGACGATACCCCCAGCTTTCGATAAACAGTTGTCAGGTGTGTGCGAACGGTAGAAGGCGCGATACAAAGCCTTTCCGCAATCTCATTGTAGTTCTCCCCGCCTGAGTAGCCCTCTGCGATCTCCATCTCTCTGGGACTGAGCTGCTCAATCTGAGATGTGAAATTATCCAAATATTACTCCAACAACGACAAGGCATTACGGGCTAACTAGCGATTTATGATGCACATGCCGTAGTAAATTACTGCATTTGCTGTAGGCAATATACAGCATGCGTCGGAATTTATCCCAGTCAAAAATCACCTAGAATTTCCCACTTCATAACAACGTACGGAGAATTGAAATGCACAACTTAAACACAGCAAGCTCGAATGATACCCCGCTAAACGATTCGGAAATTGTAAAGCGCGGATGGGAGGCAGTTGCAGCTGGGGACTGGGATGCACTGATCGCAGATTACACCGAAGACATGATTTTTTCGATGCCCGGTCAAAACGATATACTGGAAGGCACGGTCGCGTTTCGCAGCGCGTTAGAAGTCCTGGGAACCCTCTTACCACCGGGGTTCGATATCACTTCGATCCGCCAAATCGGGGAAAACGGCGAGGTTGTGTCTATTCTCGAGTGGAAAAGTAACAAGGTCCCTGAAGGAAGCCAACTCTCGGTGCTGTTCAAATTCAACGACGGTAAGGTTGCCGAGGAACGTTGGTTCGTAGACACCGAGCAATGGAAAGCCGCTTTTTGAGGAACCTCACTTTCAAATTAATGGGGCATCAGCAGGTTAATGCAACAGGGTAAACAGTTTGCGCCTGTATTTCTGTACGTCCGTGTGTTCGCCACCGAGCATATCGAATAGTGCAAGTAAGCCCTTACGGCCGGCGTCATCCTGAAATTGCCGATCAATGATCATAATTTGAATCAGAATCTCCATTGCCTCGGCGTACAGGCCAGACGCAGATAAATGATGACTTTTATCCAGTAATGCTTCGAGGTCTTTCGGGTTGTCGGCCAGGCGCTGTTCGATCTGTTCCATGGATGGCAGGCCTTCGAGTTGGCTCGCCATATTGATTTTTGCCCGCAGTTTTACCGCTTCTTCATTTTTACTCTCTTCTTCATTCAGGCTGTCCAGCAAGGCAGACGCGGATTTCATATCGCCCTGATGCATTACCAGTTTGGCGATATTGATTTTCAATTCGAGGTTGGCGGGGTCGTTCGCCAGGGCCTGATTCATCAGATCGAGCGCGTCCTGGGTGCGGCCTTCATCCTGCGCGGCCATCGCCGCATCCATTATCTTGTCCGCCTCGGTGACGATCAAAGGATCGATCAATGCGCGAATTTCAGCCTCGGGAACAGCGCCAACGCGTTCGCCCGCGATCTGTCCATTGAAAATAACTTTCATGGTCGGCAGGCTTTTAATACCAAAATGGGCCGCCAGTTCCTGCTCCTTTTCGGTGTCAACCTTGGCCAGGATAAATTTGCCTTGTATTCCTCGGCAAGTTTGGCTAACACCGGGGCGAGGGATTTACAGGGCTCGCACCAGTCAGCCCAGAAGTCGACCAGCACCGGTTGCTTGTACGAATTTTCAATCACCAGTGCCTGGAAATCCTGGGCGCCGACGTTGTGAATATAAGCTGATTCGCTCATGTGTAATTATCTCGCTAAATAAGCTTATTATATCAGGCAATTGGAGCATCATTTCAAGTCCGAAACCGTTATAATCCGATACACACAAAAACTCTGCTTAACGGGTATATCGACTTTTGAAGAATCAGTACGATGCGGCTTCGATCGAAGTATTGACAGGGCTTGAACCGGTGCGAAAAAGACCGGGCATGTATACCGACACCAGCAGGCCCAATCACCT
>QNFD01000291.1 GCA_003645435.1 Gammaproteobacteria bacterium
ATCCGGTAGTTCCCCGAGAGCTCGTCGAAAGCGTTGATCACTGCGGCCACCATCGAAGGGAAAATATTGAGGCCGCGCACCACGACCATGTCGTCGCTGCGCCCGACGACGCGAAAGCGCATGCCTCGATGACCACAGCGACAGGGCGAGATTTCGTCGAGCGCGATGATATCTCCGCTGCGAAAACGTACCAGTGGCTGGCAATCCCGCAGCAGGTGCGTCAGCACCAGTTCGCCTTCGGTCCCCGGTTCCAGCGGCAACAGCTGTTCGCTTTCAGGATCGATAATCTCCGGATATAGGTAATCGGCGGCGAGAAAATGGAGGCGCGTGTCATGCTCGCACTGCGCGGCAAAATTCGACATGACATCGGAAACGCCATAATTGGCGTTACGCGGCTCCATTCCCCAGGTATCGCGTATTCGCTTGCGAAAAGCGGGATCGTCGAGCCCGGCTTCACCGCCGAACAGGCCCAGTTTGAGGCCGAGATCACGCGGTGTCAGCTCGGGAAAATGCTCGTCCAGCACCTTTTCCAGCACCGCCGGGTAGGATGGGGTGCAGGAGATCGCATCGATACCGATTTCGAGAATGGTGCGGATCAATAACTCGGTTCCACCGACGCCGAACGGCACCACCATGGCGCCGGTTTTCTCCAGGGTCAGGTGATCGGTGACGCCACCCATCCACATCTGGTAATTGAGGCAATGCACCACGGAATGCTCCGCGCGCAAACCGGCGGAACGTTGCGAGCGGCCGCCCAGAGCCTCGGTGATCTCGCAATCCCGCGCCGACAGGGCCAGGTTCATGGCCTGGCCGGTGGTGCCCGAAGTGCGGTGCAAGCGCGTCACGACATCGCGCGTCGAAGCCAGGTAATCGCCGAAGGGCGGAGCCGCCGCCTGCGACAGTCGCAATTGCGCCTTGGTGGACAGGGGTAATTCCGGCAAATCTCCGAGATTGGCGGGCGCTTCGCGCCCTCGCCACAGCTCCCGGTAGAATTCCGAGTGCGTGGAAACATAGTGGCTCTGCGCCTGCCACAGCTCCTGCTGATGCGAAAACAGTTTGCTCGCATCGAGATTCCCTACCTGATTCAACACAACTCCAGCGCTAACCTTGGATGCGTAAAGTTTGTTACCAAACCGACCGAACCACAAGCCCGATCTGCGTGAGTTTACTCGAATTATTAGCCGTCAATAATCATTTATTTGTTTGACCAGCGCCATTGCACATTTTTCGAGATCGGACCTCGATGCACAGGCAAATCCCATGACCAGACCATTTAGGCGAGTCTTTTGCCTGCGGTTTTGATGCAGATAATAGTCAAATAGCGGATGGGCAACTATTCCAGATCTACCGAGTTTTTCACTGAGCTCGACGTCGTTAATATGTGGCGGCAGATTGAGTATGAAATTCAGTCCGCCCCCGGTGCCGCTTATTGTGATCAGGTCGCCAAGCTGCTCTTGCAGGAACTGTATAAGAAACAGCTCTCGTTTCTGATAGGTTTTGCGCATTTTTCGAATATGGCTCATAAAATGGCCTTCATTCATGAATTCAGCCAGCGCGGGTTGCTGGACGGTCGCCACCGACAGATCAGACTGCGCCATGTTATTGGCGACCTTCACCAGGGATCGGGGGACAATTATGTAGGCGAGTCGTAGTGACGGGAACAGTGTCAAACTAAATCCGCCCATGTAGATAACTCGCTGATCATAATCCATGGTCTGGATTGGAGGTGGAGCCTGCCCCGAATAATTGAATTCACAACCATAGTCGTCTTCGAGTATCCAGGCGTTCTTCGAAGAAGCCCAGTTGAGTAGTTCGAGCCGACGAGGCAGCGACATAATTTTCCCAAATGGGTAGTGTCGCGAGGGCAACACATAGGCGAGTTTTACATTTCCCTTGAGCCTGTATGCCTGTTCGACGATAACACCTTCATCATCAACAGGTACCGTCGAGGTACTAATTCCGGTCGAGGTAAACGCATTTCGACGGCTGCTCATACCCGGTTCACCAAACCACACAGAGTCTTTACGATTCAATATTAGCGTAACGATTCGATGAATCGCCTGTTCCGAACTAGCGACAATAATCACCTGATCAGGTTCGCAGTTTAAGCCCCGCATTAAGCGCAAATTCTCTGCGATTGCTCGCTTTAATGGGGGATATCCGGCCGCATCGCCGTAGTTCATTGCCGCAGATTCAGGATTGACCAGGGTTTTTTTCAGTATCCTCGTCCATTTTGAATGGGGGAACAAACTAAAATCCGGTAATGCGGGATTGAATGGCACAGATTGGGATGAATTGTAGAAACGGGGAAATTTTTGAATTTGCTTTCCGCGTTTAGACAATTGAGGCGGTGTTCGAACAGGTGTATTTTTCGGTCTTTCCGACGCTAATTCGCTGACATTGCGATCGCGTGGCGTTGCACCCAGTACCGGGTGATCAATCACAAATGTGCCCTTCCCGACCGATGATGACAAATAGCTTTCCGCCACGAGCTGTTCGTAACTTTCTCGAATCGTGGTACGGGAAACTCGCAACTCGTTCGCGAGTTCACGCGTAGAAGGAATACGAGTGCCGATTGCCAATTTTCCGGAAAGTATCATTTCGCGGATCTGCCGGCTGAGTTGGTGAACTATCGTTTCCTGTTCACCCCGGCAAATACTAATCCTGCTCAATTGAACCGTGGTACTCGGTAGCATGCCCTGTCAGTAATTCGAAATTGGGCCACTCATTTTTATCGATAATGGACCTTTATACCAGCTTATTAATTGAATAATCTCCGTGCAGCCAGCATAGAGTTCAGCGGGTGATTGGTTATAGGGAATATCGTAAGCCATGAAAATCGTTACCTATAACATCCGTTTTGGATTGGGACTTGACCAGTGTTACAGCCTGGAGCGTATCGCTGCGGAAATTGATGGTGCCGATATTATCGGCCTGCAGGAGGTAGAACGATTCTGGCGTCGCAGTGGCATGGTCGATCAACCGCAGGTACTCGGCGATTTGCTCAAAGGCTACTACTGGGCTTATTGCCCGGCATTTGACGCGGATGCGAGCACTATCAACCAGGACGGTAGCGTTCAAAATCGCCGTCGCCAATTTGGCCCGATGGTACTTTCACGTTGGCCGATTCGTTCCGCTCGACCATTGGTGTTTCCGCAACTGCCCGCCAGTGAGCTAATAAGCATGGCAACCGGTGCACTCGAATGTGTTATTGAAACGCCGCAGGGTGCCTTGCGGGTGTATTCGCTTCATCTTTCCGCACTCTCGCCACGCGAGCGCTTACTGCAGATCGACTGGCTCCTTGAAATGAATAAAATGATTGAAGACTGTGGTGCGGTGATGATGGCAGCGGGCAATCACAGTAACCCGGCAGAAGCGCGGCATATTGACGAACTCGACTGGAACAATGGCGAACCACGACTACCAGAGCCAGCCAACACCCTGTTCCTGGGAGACTTCAATAGCACCGAAGAAAGCAATGAATACATCCGTTTTGCAGGCGAAGCAGACCCGATTTTCGGACGCGGCGTACACAGCAACAGCTTTGTTGATAGCTGGAATGTTGCGCATGAAACGACAGGTTCAGCGGACTCATGGTGGCCCGACCCCCCCGATCGATTACCCGGACATCCGTTGCGACTGGACTACTGTTTTATCAGCACTGAACTCGCATCGAAGGTAAAGCGTTGCTGGGTCGATAGCAAAGCTGTCGGCTCCGATCACAGGCCCTACTGGGTGCAATTCGATGACTGAACGCATTGCGGCCATTAATCACAATCATCTCGACAGTGGATTAACACACAATGGACAACACAGGTGAATGGTCACGGCACAAAACTACCAATGAGGTATGATGTCAGAATTAGATTTAGCTGACGCTACTTTTTGTTGGTTGCCAGGCAGCCTTTTTAGACGATAGACATCCAGCTTTTTAGGGATGTTAGTTAAAATCAGGAAATTCCAATTGGAGGAGATTTAATATGAAAGATGACACTAATAACGATATTCCAAAGCAAGAAATTAATTTCGAAGATCTGGACAATGGTGATAAGGCGCTGGTAGAAAAAGCACTAAGCGGTGGTTACAGCCGACGTGATGCGTTAAAAATAATGGCCGCCACCGGCGTTACTTTAGCAACCGCTGAAAACCTCTTATCTACTGGTGGC
>QNFD01000292.1 GCA_003645435.1 Gammaproteobacteria bacterium
AACATATAGTCGAAAAACTCACCCGGCTGCTGGTCGGGGTACGCCTTAAAGGCTTCGATCGCCTTTTTCACCTGGCTATCACAATCCGCGTAAAGCGCCTCGTCCTCGGTCTCGCTCCACTGCTGTTCGGATTGCAGATAAGCCTTGAATCGAATCAGCGGTTCGAGTGCGCGAGCTTGCTCCAGTTCCTTTGCGTCGCGATAGCGAGAGGCATCATCGGCGGTGGTATGATCGCAGAGGCGATAGCTTAACGCCTCGACGATACAGGGACGATGTTCGTCACGCGCGCGTTCGAGCGCCTCGCTCACGACCTGGTACACCGCAATCGCGTCATTGCCGTCGACACGGACGCCGTCAATCCCTGCCGCAAAGGCTTTTTGAGCGATCGTCTTTGCCGCGGTTTGCTTCGCCAATGGTACTGAAATTGCCCAGCGATTATTGTTTACTACGAAAACTACCGGCAATTCCATTGCGCCTGCGACATTGATCGACTCGTAAAAATCACCTTTCGAGGTAGCGCCGTCACCACAGGTGGTCACCACCGCCCGTTTCTGCCCACGGTATTTCATCGCATAAGCGATACCGGCCGCATGACAGGACTGGGTCGCTATCGGCACGCTTACGGGGAAATCCTCGGCCTGGTTCTTGAAGCACATGCCGCGTTCATCCCCGCCCCAGTAAACCAGAATTTCTTCGAGTAATACGCCGCGCTGGATCTGGGTGGCGATATCTCGGTAATAAGGCACCAGTACATCGGTATCCTGCATCGCCAGACCAACACCGGCGCCAATCGCTTCCTGGCCTTCGTTGGATGGATAAGTCCCCATCGCACCGGTACGCTGGAGATTGATCGCGGCGCGATCAAAAACCCGCGTCAACACCATGATTTGATAGAGATGAATTAATTTGTCACGCGCGCTAAGGGCATCCGGCAAGGGACGTTTCAACAATCCGGACGGGGCAAGGAACTCGGTTGTTTCAATATCGAAATCTGTACCTTGCATTCTTTAGCCCGTATTTTGCATGAAGGGAAGGAGTTAAAGTTATCATAACTAATCCTTATTTTACACCGCCAACCCCCGGGCGGCGCGGAACCTGTTTTTGATTTCCACGCAATCACGTGTCGGCAGAACTCTTTCTTCATTGGTGGCCTCGATGCGAATTCGGGCCAGCACAGGACCGGATTCCATCTCATACACTCGTTGCCGAAAGTCAGCTACGGCAGATAGTTCGGTAATTTCGTCTGCCCAGGCAAAATTGCATGCAGCAGCCACTTTGTGCAGACCGATGCCGAAGCTGCTATGACTCTTTTGCATCCCGGTTTCCCCGTAATGCCCATTATCCAAAACAGCAATAGCGAGGTTGTTCGGCTGCTTGACACCAATAGTAGCCAAAGAACCAAGCCCCATCAGCTGCTCTCCATCACCGGTAATAACCAGTACCGGTTTATCGGGGCTTGCAATCGCGAGGCCAAGACCGATCATGGCTGCGCTACCCATCGCCCCCCAAAGATAAAAATTGAGATCACAGTGACTAACAGCCGTGACATCATAAGTAGCAGCCCCAAGACCGGTAACAACCATCAGATCGGTTCGATCTTTTAGCAGCTCAGCAACAACTTCCCGTCTAGCCAAACCACTTAAGTGGTTTGAGCAATCTTTTAGCTGTTCCATTTTTTTCGACCCAGTGCACGTTGCGAAATAAGAACCGCTACAGATTGATCACTGTTAAAAGCCATATCAACCCCGGCCTCTACAACCTCGGCAATATCTTCAACAGCTTCGACATGGTAGGTATTGACACCCATGAGTTGCAAAGATTTAGCTGTCGCTTTAGCCATGGGAACCTGCATTGGATTAAACTCCGCCCACTCTCCGCGCATGGTAACAATCATCAATAGCGGAAAACGGTAACTACTAGTAAGACTTAGAGTATTGATGCAGTTACCGACACCGCTACTTTGCAGTAACAACACGCCACGCTCCCCGGCAAGCCACGCGCCCGCCAAATAGCCAATGCCTTCTTCCTCGGTAGTCAGAACGATACTCTGGATTTCGGTATCCTCAACCATTTTGTTAATTAGCCTTGTATGACCCGCATCCGGCACGTATGCGCAGTGTCGAATTTCACCATCCTTTAGCACCTTGTAAATATCGTCTGGCCAGGACGCAATTGCATCCGGTTTTTTTACTGGGGTATCAGTTACCAATGAAATATGTCTCTACTTTTGACTAGCAAACGATGCTGTCAACTTAACACACTGAACTATACAATTCTCTTATGAAAACCTGTTCAGCCTTTAAAAATTTAAACCAGGCTTTTACTTAAGGAACCTCTGACTAATAATAAAAGCATCGTCATTCCGGGCGGAGCGAAGCGTAGACCCGGAATCCAGATATTGTATTTCAATGTGTTACTGGATTCCCGCCTTCGCGGGAATGACGAACAACGAATTAATCAGAGGTTCCTTAATAATGGTTGAAGTCCTGCAGAGTCTCAATATAGTGAGGGATAGATTGATTGCTGTTTTCAAAAGAGCCCGATTGCAAACAGTAGAAAATAACACCCCCAGGCTAAAAGGGCATTTAAAACCGGAGGAAAGTCGTGACTACAGCTAGCAATAAATACAACACCGAGGAAATTCGCCAGAAAGACAAGGATCATCAAATCCATCCGTGGACCGATTTCTCGACCTTCGAGGAAACCGGCTCGCTGGTAATTGCCGAATCCGAGGGCTGTTATGTCTATGATTCCGATGGCAACAAGTTTCTGGATGGGATTGCCGGCCTGTGGTGCGTGAACGTGGGCTACGGGCGTGATGAAATTGCACAGGCGATGGCCGATCAGGCGCGTCGCATGACCTACTATTCATCGTTTGGCCATCAGACATCGGTTCCGGCGGCTGAACTGGCGGCGAAACTGGCCGAGCTAACACCGGGCAATCTGAACCATGTATTCTTTGGCACCGGTGGTTCGCTCGCGAATGATACTGCCGTGCGCATCATCCATTTCTATTTCAACCAGCTGGGCAAGCCGACCAAGAAACAGATTATCACACGCCACGACGGCTACCACGGCAGTACTTACCTGGCGATGACACTGACTGGTGTAGAGTTCGATCATCAGGGCTTTGACCTGGTGCCGAACCTGGTGCACCGGATTGCAAACCCGAATCCCTACCGCCGCCCGGAAGGCCTGTCAGAAGCAGATTTCCTCGATCAGTTAGTGAAGGAATTTGAAGACAAGATACTGGAGATTGGGCCGGACAATGTTGCCGCCTTCTTTGCAGAACCGATCATGGGCGCGGGCGGTGTAATCGTCCCGCCGAGTGGCTATCACGTGCGTATGCTGGAAGTGTGCCGTAAGTACGGTGTGCTCTACGTCGCCGACGAAGTAGTGACGGGCTTCGGCCGTGTTGGCCATTTCTTCGCTTCCGAAGATGTATTCGGCATGGTGCCTGACATCATCACATCGGCGAAAGGCCTTTCATCGGCCTATGCGCCGCTATCGGCAACTATCCTGTCCGATGAAATCTACGATGTTATTAGTAAACCCCAGTGCGAGGGCGGCATGTTCACCCATGGCTTCACCTATTCCGGTCATCCGGTGTGTTGTGCCGCGGGTCTCAAGAATATCGAGATTATCGAACGTGAAGATATTTGCGGCCATGTCCGGGAAGTGGGTCCTTATCTGGAGCAACGCCTCGAATCCCTGTTAGACCTGCCCATCGTCGGTGACGTGCGCGGCAAGTGCTTCATGATGTGCGTCGAAAATGTCGCCAACAAGGAAACCAAAGAACTGTTACCGGCTGAGGCCCAGGTCGGCAATCGAATCGCCGCCGCATGTGAAAAACGCGGTGTGCTGGTGCGCCCCGTTGCACATCTGAACGTCATGTCACCACCCCTGATCATGAACAGGGAGCAGATCGACTTCATGGTCGATACGCTGCGCGACAGCATCGTCGAAACACAGGAAAGCCTGAAAAAAGACGGCTACTGGAATGGCTGATAAACGCTCAGAAGTCTAGGAAGCGATACAACTCCGCACACCGCCTTTACCGGCTGGAATCTCAGCTGGCTTATCGGCAGTCGCATCAGCGGCCAATTGAGTGGTCGGTGCCGCGACTCGAATGGTTGAAACCTTGTTCTGGGTGAAGAAATCAAAA
>QNFD01000293.1 GCA_003645435.1 Gammaproteobacteria bacterium
AAATTGGTAGCGGGGGCAGGATTTGAACCTACGACCTTCGGGTTATGAGCCCGACGAGCTACCAGACTGCTCCACCCCGCATCAGAAGCGCGGAATAATAGCCATGTTGATAGTAATTTACAAGGTGTAATTTAGCTGTTTAATTACTGCTGTCCGATTAACTGTATCCCGTCATGCCGGACCCGTTCCGGCATCCAGTAAGTCATTGAAATTTTTGGATTCTGGATCAGCTAAAAACGCTGTCCGGAATGACGACAGTCTCTTTGATTCTTATGTCTCTCAAGATTTGAAATGCGAGTCAGACACCGCTAAAGTGCTTATTGACTGGAATTGCAGTAGCAACCAGAATTTACCAACCCACTAACTAAAAGCCAGTACGCAATAGCTCATCAGGGCAGAGGGGAAGATGCCCAGGCCTAGCAGGCTCAGGCTATTGGCACTTAGCAGAATCTTGACATCGAGTGCCTGTTTGATGGTGATTTCCTGGTCAGGCAGTGGTTTATCAAAGTACATGACCTTGATTATGCGCAGATAATAGAAAAGACCGATTACCGAGAACAACACCGCAAGCACTGCGAGCCAGACCAGGTCAACCTGCACGACCGACTGCAGTACACTTAGCTTGGCGTAGAACCCCACCGTCGGCGGCACACCCGCCATCGAGAACATGGCGATCGCCAGTAAGGCCGCATACCAGGGATTGGAATCGTTCAGACCCGAAAGATCCGAAATGTTTTCTGCCTCGGCCCCCTTACGATTGAGTATTATCAATACGCCAAATGCGACCGCCGCCGTAAGCGCATAGGTAATTGTGTAAAACATCGCCGATGCGAAACCATTGGCGGTGCCGGCGAGCAGGCCCAGCAGAATGAAGCCAACGTGTGAAATCGTCGAATAAGCCAGCATTCGTTTAAAGTTGGTTTGTGCGATAGCGATGATATTACCTATCGCCATTGACGCCACAGCCAGCACAATCAACATCTGCGACCAGTCGGCCTGCAGATCACCAAGGCCATCGACGAGCAGGCGTATAGCCATCGCGAAGCCGGCAATCTTGGGGGCCGTACCAATAAACAGGGTGACCGATGTTGGTGATCCCTGGTAAACATCGGGTAACCACATATGAAAAGGCACTGCTCCCAGCTTGAACGACAGCCCCACAACTATAAATGTCAGTGCAAATGCAAGCGGCACTGGATTTTGCGTCATCTTTACGCGCACAACTTCGGAGAGCTGATTGATATCGAGGGTTCCTGTGATGCCATAAAAAATCGATATCCCGTAGAGTAGCAATCCCGAGGCCATGGCCCCGAGGACGAAATATTTCATCGCCGATTCAGAGGCGGCAAGTGAATTTCGATTGAAGGCGATCATCGCGTAGAGCGATAGTGACAACAACTCAAGCCCGAGATAAATCAGCAGAAAGCTATGTGCCGAAATCATGATCATCATACCCAGGGTCGCGAACAGCCCGAGTACGTAATACTCTCCCTTGTAAATGCTGTGATCGCTTAGATAATCGCGCGAGTAAACAAATACAAGAATACAGATCAAACAAATTGCCAGTTTCAGCGTAACAGCCAGTTGATCCAGAACAAAGCTTCCACCAAAGCTGGATACGCTATCAACCGGCGCCACCGCGATAACTGCCATCGCGGTTAACACCAGAGTCAAGACCGCCAGCAACAGGCTAAACCCGCGTTTCTCCTGCGGTAAAAACAGGTCGACCACGAGTAGCAGACAGGTCATCAGCAACATTACCATTTCGGGTAATGCCGGTAATAAATTGGGATGGATGAATTCTGTCATGGGATTTCTTATAGTTTCGTCGTGGTAATGTGATTTAACAGGTTTTCAATCGTCGGGTGCATGACCTCGACCAATGGATCCGGCCACAGGCCGAGAACCAGCACCGCGATCGCCAGTATCGACAGAAACAGGAATTCACGTTTATTGATATCGGTTAGCGCCCTGACCTTATCATTCGCGACTTCTCCGAAAATAACGCGCTTTACCATCCACAGGGTATAGGCCGCACCCAGGATCAACGTCGTTGCGGCGAGAAACGCGATCCAGAAGCTGGCTTTGAAACTGGCCAAAATTACCATGAATTCACCGACGAACCCCGAAGTTCCAGGTAGCCCGGCATTTGCCATCGCAAAAAACACCATGAAAGCAGCAAATTTTGGCATAGTATTTACCACACCGCCGTAATCCGCTATCTGGCGACTATGCATGCGGTCATACATGACACCGACGCAGAGGAACATGGCGCCTGATATGAAGCCATGGGAGACCATCTGTACCATGCCGCCTTCGAGAGCCAGTATCGAGCCCTGGGCATCGTCACCGGCCATGATACGGAATACGATAAAAAACCCGAGCGTGACAAAACCCATGTGTGCGATCGACGAGTAGGCAATCAACTTTTTCATGTCCTGCTGTACCAGCGCAACGAAGCCAATGTAGACGACCGCGGTTAACGACATGGTAATGATCAACCAGTCGAGTTCAGCACTGGCGTCGGGCGTTATCGGCAGGCTGAAACGCAGGAAGCCATAGCCACCCATTTTCAACATGATTGCAGCCAGTATTACCGAGCCCCCAGTAGGTGCCTCGACGTGCGCATCCGGCAACCAGGTGTGTACCGGCCACATCGGTACCTTGACCGCAAAGGCAACCAGGAACGCAAGAAATATCAATATTTGTTCGGTCAGCGAGAGCCGTAGGTGATGAAAGTCGAGAATGGCGAAACTTCCTGTCTGGTTGTACATATAAATCAGTGCCACCAGCATCAAAACCGAACCGATAAAGGTATAGAGGAAGAACTTCAGGGTTGCATAAATTCGATTCGCACCGCCCCAGATACCAATTACGAGAAACATCGGAATCAGCATTGCCTCGAAAAACATATAAAACAATATGGCGTCGAGCGAGGAAAACGTACCGATCATGAAACCCTCCATGATCAGAAACGCGGCCATGTATTGCGATACCCGGTACTGAATTACTTCCCAGGATGAGATTACGACGATGACCGTGGTAAAAGACGTCAGTAAAATCAACGGCATCGAAATCCCATCGATACCTAAAAAGTATTCGATATTAAATGTGTCTATCCAGCTGCGACGCTCGACAAATTGCATTAAATGAGTGTCGGTATTAAATTGCGTATAAAGCGGTAGCGTCAGCAGGAAGGTGATAATGGAGAACAATAGTGCGATCTTGCGCGCCCCCGAAGGATTCTTATCGCCGGAGAACAATACTAGAATGCCACCTATAATCGGTGTCCAGATTACCAGGGTTAAATATGGCCATTCAGCGTACATAGTTTATCAAATACCTTATTATTAACTGGTCGGGGATTAGCCCAACACGGCCCAACCTAGTAATAGAATCAGGCCCGTTATCATCGTAAATGCATAATGGTTAAGGTAACCCGTCTGCACCTGGCGAACGACTCCTGAAAGCCAGCCAACTAGTTTGGCGCTGCCATTAACCACGAGCCCATCGATTAACAATGAGTCACCCAGTCGCCACAATACCTGCCCTATAGCCCTGCTGCCGCCGGCAAATACTATTTCATTAAAACGATCGAAGTAGTATTTTTGGTCAAGCAGCTTATATAGAAAGCTGAATTTCTGTTCCGCCGCATCCGCTATTGATGGCTTTTTCAGGTATATATACCAGGCAGAAAATACCCCTGCCGCAGCCAGGTAAAGCGGTAGACCAGTGAAACCATGCGCGACAAAACTGGCCGGGCCATGGAAAGTTTCCGCTACCGCGGCCATCGCGCCATGATCATCAAGGATGAATATGGCATTACCGAAGTAACCACCAAACAGCACTGTTTCAATCGTAATCCAGCCGATTATGGCAGACGGGATAGCCAGCAGTATCAAGGGTATAGTGACTACCGGTCGAGTTTCATGCAGCTGTTCGCGGGTATGCTCATCCATTCGCTCCTCGCCATGAAACACCAGGAAGAACAATCTGAACGAATAAAATGCGGTAACAAATACGCCGAATAAGACCATGTAATAGGCGTAACCAGCGCCCGCAATATCGGCATGATGCACCGCTTCGATGATCGCATCCTTGGAAAAATAACCAGAAAA
>QNFD01000294.1 GCA_003645435.1 Gammaproteobacteria bacterium
TCGTCGCCATGTCTACGCGAGCCCGAGTAGGCGTGACTCGCTTCTTTTTCAGAAATATTGCCGATAAGATATCGCAAAAAGCTAAAATTCCCGTGTTACGCATACATCCGACCGAAAGTTAAATGAAGGCCGGGATATCCGCAATCAATTCGACCATCTCTGACTCCAGTTTCTCCGGAATGAATTCGTTCAACCTGTCCTGAGAGCTAGTCCAGAGATTTGGTGCAACATGGCCTTTAACGTACTAACGGCGGAGTTTCTGCACGAAACCAATACTTTCAGTGTACGAAAAACTGATTTGTCCGCTTTCGAAACCTATACCTTTCTGATTGGAAATGACCAGCTAAACAGCTTCGAAGGTACTAACACGGGTGTTGCCGGCTGCCTCGACTGTGCCCGAAAATTTGACTGGAACATGCGACACGCGGTCACCGCCCACGCCGGACCTTCCGGTCTGGTCACCACCGCGGCTTTTGACACGATCGCTAATCTTATACTCGACGCGGCGCGCACGAGTCCGCCTGACGGGGTCCTGCTGCCGCTTCACGGCGCCATGGTTGCGGAGTTCTGTGAAGATGGTGAAGGTGAACTACTCCAGCGTTTGCGCGATGTTATCGGGCCTGACATACCCGTTGCCATTACCCTGGATCTGCACGCCAACGTCAGCGTGAAAATGTGTGAACTGGCCGATATTATTGTCTCCTACAAGACTTATCCCCATATCGATATGCGCGAGGCAGCCGCTCACGCGGGAAGCATTTTGCAGCGAGCCATGTTGGGTGAAATTTCGCCCACCACGTTACGCGTCCATTGCCCCATGCTCGGTGAAGCCAACGGCGGGCGAACCGATATTGGTCCCATGATCGACAGGCTTGAACGCGCGCGCGCCTACGAACGCGAGCCCGATGTTTTTGCGGTCAGCATCAATGCTGGCTTTGAGGAGAGTGATATCACCGAAATCGGACCCACAGTGCTAGTTACCCATCAGGGCGACGATGCACTCCATAGGGCCTTTGCCGAGACCATCGCCGATGATATCTGGATGAAGCGGGACGAGGTACTCAATACCTATTATAGCGTAGAGGAAGCCGCCGCAATTGCCGCCGATTTCGTCCGCACCGACGGCCCGTTGATAATAGCGGACTATGCGGATAATCCCGGCGGCGGCGCCTATGGTGACTCGACGGCGCTGCTCAATGCGCTCCTGAAAACTGGCGTGACCAATAGCTGTTTTGGTCCCATGGTCGATCCAGCCGCGGCCGATGATCTACATCAACATAGTGAAGGCGAGACCATAACCCTGGACCTGGGCGGCAAGACCGATCCACACTTTGGCGGTGGCCCCATAACCGTGACAGGACAAATACTGCGGTTGAGCAATGGCGAATGCATTGGCGATGGTCCCATGAAGGGCGGCCAGAAATTACATTTTGGCAAGACCTGTGTACTGCATGTGGATGGAATCGATATCCTTGTGGTCAGCGAGGCTGTGCAGATGTACGACCAGCAGCAGTTCCGCGGCTTTGGCATTGATCCCACTTCCAAAACCGTCGTTGCGCTCAAATCAATGCAGCATTTCCGGGCGGCGTTTGAGCCAATTGCCGAGAACGTGATTGTTTGTGACAGCGGCGCACTATGCACAACCGACGTCGCAAAATTGCCCTATCAGAACGTGCCACGCCCCATTTACCCGCTCGATCCGGAGATGACGCGGTATGGCTAGCTGGAAAATGAAGACAGGTATAAACGTGTTACGTATTCGAACGTAATTACGCCATCACATTCGTAACTATTAAACAAATCCTCGGCCGCCCGTATCAATATTCGATGCTCACTGGTATCGGCCGCGGGTGTATACGATGACGACTGCATTCGTCCTAGAAATCCGGCCTGATCAAAAACTTGTGTGTTTTCAAACTCAAACATGGAAACTTTATTCGGACTGAAGAATTCTGCGATATCTTCATATGAAATGTTCATATGATTTACAGAATTATAATCCGTTGCATACTTACGCAGCATAGCGTCGTATTCTTTCTGAAAGGGTTGTTCAAGCTTGCGCTGATTCCAGATCAGCGCCACCTCTCCGCCGGGTTTCAGTATTCGAATAAATTCTGATCTGGTCTCATCACCCTTGAACCAGTGGAAAGCCTGGGCGGCTGTAATAAGGTCTATCGAATGATCCGCCAGGTCGGTATGCTCTGACTGTCCCCCGGTACTTGTGTATCTGGTGTAATTAGAAAGTTGTTGTTCTGCCGCGCTACGCATACTTTCATTCGGCTCTACTCCCGCCACGTGAAAGTTTTTATCGAGTAATAACCGGGTAAATATACCAGTACCCGAACCTATATCGGCAATCGTGGATTGGCTGCCCAGACCGCACTCGGAAATTAAAGTATCCACGACTTCGAGCGGGTATGATGGGCGATAGTTTACATAGTCAGCGACCCTGTCTGAAAAGCGTTTAGTTGACTCGCTCATATCCATTCTGGTTAAACCGATAGATGAAGCACAACTGAATTAGCATCCGTCTTCATTGTCTGTTTGCGCCCTATATTACAAACAATAACATCCTCATTACTTCAAAGTAATCACGTGTTTCAAATATGACTGCCTGGGAATCACCCGTTTTCATCCCGGGATAGAACGATGCCTTATACGCACTGACTGGATCTTTGAATTTAATCTCTATCTCGAAATTTTCAGGTAAGTCTATTCGGCAAGAGGAAAAGTCTTGCTTCAACGCTTTCTCGACTCCTGCTCTGATTTTTTTACAGGCCAGGTCAGGAGTTATACTTATCGTAGAAGCACCTATTCCTTCACTGACTGCCAGGGTGCTGATATTTTCATTAAACATTTTAACATCTTCACAAATCCCCTTATCCCCGGAAACAAAAACGACGGGTACATTTACTAAGGCCGATACGTAAGCATTAAACAGAAACTCGGAAGCTAATTCTCCATTGAGTTTTATATAATCAATATACCCTCTGAAACAATGAGCTAATGGATTGGTTTCACTGCCCGCTTTGGAATGATATCCAGTCAATATTGTTGCATCAAAGGTTTGATCTATCTGTTGCAGCATATTAAAGGGATGGCCGCTCCATCCTCGTATCAAACGGGCACATTCAGGAAGTTGAGATGCGATTATGTTTCTTCCCGAGCCATGCGCGTCCTTGATAAGAATGTCTGCCACGTTCGCATTTAGGGCCCCCTCACAAGCGGCGACAACTTCCCGCGTCATGTATTCTCTGAACTCCTGGTATTCAGGCATATTCTTACCGGCTTCGTCCCAATGGGTAATACCGGCAATTCCTTCAATATCCGCACTAATATAAAGTTTCATGGTTTCATCAAATCAAATCAAATAAATAGGGTTTGAGCAAAGAATTTTAATATCCAATCACAGGAATGTGTTGGAAGACAACACTCCGTTAAATGCTACAGATTTTTGGAGCCTCTGATCTATTCCCGCATCCGTGTCGCCTTCGGATCATACAGGGCGCTGAGGCTTGCCTTTGCCGATACCCGCTCGCCGCCAACATCGATTTCGATCTTGCCGGACTCGAGATAATCTTTCGTCACTGCATCTTCGACTTCGATATAACCCAGCCCTACCGAAGCTCCGAGCGTGTGCCCGTAATTACCCGAGGTCAAGTGTCCGACAATTTTGCCGTCGCGTAGAATCGGTTCGTGAGAATAGAGTATGATTTCCGGATCCTGTAGCAGGAACTGAACCAGTCGCTTGTTCATAAACGACTTCGATTCCTTTTGCTTGAGTATTGCGTCACGGCCGATGAAAGCAACGTCCTTGTCGAGGTCACAAACGAAACTCAGGCCGCATTCCAGCGGTGTATCGACCTCGGCCACATCGTGACCATAGTGAACGAACTTTTTCTCTATGCGGCAGGTATCAAGCGTGTGCATACCCGCCATTTTAAGACCATGAGCTTCGCCTTTTTGCCACAGGTAATCGAATCCGTGGCGGGCCTGGTCAACCGGCACATAAAGCTCCCAGCCCAGTTCACCGACATAGGATACGCGCGCGGCCCAGACACGCGACATGCCGAGTTCCACCGCCTGAAACGAGCCGAACGGAAACGCA
>QNFD01000295.1 GCA_003645435.1 Gammaproteobacteria bacterium
CAGGGCCGCTTCCGTCAAAACCTGCTGGGTAAGCGAGTTGATTACTCCGGGCGTTCTGTCATCGTGGTTGGTCCCACGCTGAAACTACACCAGTGTGGTCTGCCGAAGAAAATGGCGCTGGAATTATTCAAGCCCTTTATATTCAGCAAATTGCAGTTGCGTGGTCTGGCGACCACGATCAAGGCGGCGAAGAAACTGGTCGAACGGGAAGTAACCGAGGTCTGGGATATTCTCGAAGAAGTGATTCGTGAACATCCGATCATGCTTAACCGTGCGCCGACCCTGCACCGACTCGGAATCCAGGCATTTGAACCTATTCTGATCGAAGGCAAGGCGATTCAGCTACACCCGCTGGTATGTACGGCTTTCAATGCCGACTTTGACGGCGACCAGATGGCGGTGCACGTGCCTTTATCGATCGAGGCGCAGCTCGAAGTGCGCACCCTGATGATGTCGACAAATAATATTCTGTCGCCGGCTAACGGCAAGCCGATCATCGTACCAACCCAGGACATTATTCTAGGTCTTTATTACATGACCCGGGATAAAATCAATGTACAGGGCGAAGGCATGGTGTTCGCGGATTCGAAAGAGGTGTTAAGAGCATATTCCACCAAGGCCGTGGAGCTGCAGGCGAAAATCAGGTGTCGCGTAGTAGAGTATCAACACGACGATGATGGCAACAAGGTTAAAACCATTCGCCTGGTCGAAACTACCGTGGGCCGCGCAATATTGAGTGACCTGTTGCCGGAGGGCCTGTCTTTCGATCTGATCAACACAACCCTCGACAAGAAAAATGTGTCGAAGTTGATCGACGCCTGCTATCGAGAAGTTGGACTGAAAGAAACGGTTATTCTCGCCGATCAGCTAATGTATACAGGCTTTCACTATGCGACCAGATCGGGTATCTCGATCGGTGTTAACGATATGATCGTGCCGGATGAAAAACCCGGGTTAATTGTCGCAGCCGAAAAAGAAATCAAGGGCATCGAAAAACAATGGACCACGGGCCTGGTGACTTCGGGCGAACGCTATAACAAGGTAGTTGATATCTGGTCGCATACTAACGACAAGGTGGCACGTGCGATGATGAAAGAAATTGGAGAGGAAATAGTTGTCGATTCCGAAGGCAACAAAGTAGTGCAGCCTTCTTTCAACTCCATATTCGTTATGGCTGATTCGGGTGCGCGGGGTTCCGCTGCGCAAATCAGGCAGCTCGCCGGTATGCGTGGTTTAATGGCGAAGCCGGATGGCTCGATTATCGAAAATGCAATTACCGCAAACTTCCGTGAAGGTCTCGATGTACTTCAATACTTCATTTCTACCCACGGTGCCCGTAAAGGACTGGCCGATACCGCGTTGAAAACCGCCAATTCAGGTTATCTAACACGACGCCTGGTCGATGTCTCGCAAGACCTGGTGGTCAACGTGGACGACTGCGGTACCGAACAGGGAATCGATTTACGCCCTGTCATAGAAGGTGGTGATATCGTCGTTGAGCTCGGTGAACGAGTTTTGGGCAGGGTATTGCAGCAGGACCTGGAAGATGTCGATGGTAAAGTTCTGATTGAACGGGGTACATTAGTTGAGGAGCGCGAAGCCGATTTGATCAACGAGATAGGCGTCGATGTACTCAATGTGCGCTCAGCCGTGACCTGTGAAACTCGACATGGCATCTGCGTGAAATGTTATGGCCGTGAGCTGGCACGTGGGCACCTGGTTGGTAAAGGTGAGGCGGTAGGCGTTATCGCGGCCCAGTCGATAGGCGAGCCCGGCACGCAGTTAACCATGCGTACCTTCCATATCGGTGGCGCTGCGAGTAGTGCGGCTTCGGTTAACAGTATCGAGATTAAAAATTCAGGTACTACCAAATTCCATAACGTCAAGGTCGTCGAAAATTCTTCGCGCAAGCTCGTCGCGGTATCGCGTTCCGGCGAAGTCGGTATCATCGATGCCAATGGCCGTGAGAAGGAACGCTACAAGATTCCTTACGGTTCTGAATTTGCGATAAAAGATGGCAAGAAAGCCAAGGCGGGCCAAACCCTGGCTACCTGGGATCCGCATATGCACCCGGTTATTACCGAGGTTGCCGGTAAGGTCAAGTTTACCGATTTTGTCGAGGCGGTAACAGTACAGCATAGACTCGACGATATGACCGGCCTGACATCGATCGAAGTAATGGACGATTCGATTCGCTCTAATGCGGGCAAGGAACTTCGACCGACAATAGAATTGATCGACAACAAGGGTAAACCGCTCTGTTATGCCGGCACCAGCATTCCAGCGCACTACATGTTGCCTGGTGGCGCTTTCGTAAACGTAGAAGACGGTGCTGCAATCAAGGTCGGTGACGTGATAGCACGAATCCCGCAGGAATCCTCGAAGAACCGGGATATCACCGGTGGTTTACCGCGTGTCGCAGATCTGTTTGAAGCGAGAAAACCAAAAGAACCGGCTATCATGGCGGAAATGACAGGTACCGTCTCTTTTGGCAAGGAAACCAAGGGCAAGAAACGACTGGTTATTACCAATACCGACGATGAATCGATGGAAACACTGATTCCAAAATTTCGCCATATCAACGTGTTCGAAGGTGAGCATGTAGAAAAAGGTGAATTGCTGGTTGATGGCGAACTCGATTCACATGACATCGTGCGCATCAAAGGCCTCAAGGATTTGACTAATTATATGGTCAACGAGGTACAGGACGTCTATCGTCTGCAGGGTGTTGCTATCAACGACAAGCACATCGAAGTCATCGTACGCCAGATGTTGCGTAAGGTGACGATAGTCAATGGCGGCGATACCCGCTTCTTGCGCGGTGACCAGGTTGATAAGGCGCGGGTGCTGGATACTAACGACAAAACAATAGCGATGAGTAAGAAGCCGGCAACCTATGAACAGGATTTGCTCGGAATTACCAAGGCATCGCTGGTAACCGAGTCGTTTATTTCCGCCGCATCCTTCCAGGAGACTACACGGGTGCTCACCGAAGCAGCTGTACGAGGCGCCAAGGATGATCTTCGCGGACTCAAGGAAAATGTCATTGTTGGCCGTCTGATTCCAGCTGGAACCGGGCAGACATACCATGAAGAACGTCGGCGCATGCGTATGCAACCGATAATGCCGATCATGCCGGAATCGGAATCCGAGGAAGCGGTTATCGAAGTTAAGGATGAAGCGGCTCCCGAGGAAGTGACAGTATCGGAGTAGGGGCCTTAAAACCCAGCAAATAAGCGGTTGACAGGAGGCGGTTTCGTCCCTAAAATTCCGCCCCCTGATAACAGGCTATACACATCAATGTATAGCCTGTTATTTATTGTGGGAAGCTCTGAATTATTCCTTTTTGAATTGTTAAGAGATTCAAAACGGGATATTCCTGTTTTTTTGTTTCCATGCAAAATCAATGGTTTACAGCCTCAGATTTTGCCCGGGCTTCCACGTAAAACCAGCGGGCCAAATGTTATTTAGCCCTGCTTTTATAGATGTGAAATTAATAGTCTGCTCGCAGGAGAGTCGAATCTATGGCAACAGTTAACCAGTTGGTACGTAAACCGCGTCAGTCAAAACGCTCAAAGAGTAACGTACCCGCGCTCGAGGCATCCCCGCAAAAGCGTGGTGTTTGTACCCGGGTTTATACAACGACACCGAAAAAGCCTAACTCGGCATTGAGGAAGGTGGCGCGTGTGCGTTTGACGACTGGCTATGAAGTCGCATCTTATATTGGCGGAGAAGGCCATAATTTACAGGAGCACTCGGTGGTCCTGGTGCGAGGCGGTCGTGTCAAGGACCTGCCCGGTGTGCGCTACCACGTGGTTCGTGGCAGCCTCGATACCCAGGGTGTGCCAACGCGCCGCCAGGGTCGTTCTAAATACGGCGCCAAGCGCCCCAAGTCGTAAGTCACAGGTAATTGTTAAATGCCAAGACGTAGAGAAGTCCCAAAAAGAGTCATTCTGCCAGATCCCAAATTTCATGATCTGCAGATCGCAAAATTTATCAACATGATCATGCGTAATGGCAAGAAGGCCACCGCGGAAAGAATCATGTATTACGCGCTCGATAATATCAGCCAAAAAAGCCCCATGGACTCG
>QNFD01000296.1 GCA_003645435.1 Gammaproteobacteria bacterium
CATCTACAGCAAGTTGATCCAGTTTAAGCCCGGCCGTAAATGGGGCTATGAGTTAGATGCAGCCGAATCCATCAAACAGGTGAGCAAGACGAAAATCGATTTCAGGCTGAAGAAAGGCATCATGTTTACCGGTGGTTACGGCGAATTGACGACAATGGATGTCAAATATTCATTCGAGCGAATCCTCGATGAAGGACTCAAATCAACCAACAAACCAGACTGGGGGACTCTCAAACGCGTTATTCTCAGGGGCAAGTACGAAGGCACAATCGAGTTTGCCAAAGCCTATCCACCAGCATGGAACATCGCTTTACCTTACGTCGTTGGTAACATCATCAGTGAAAAAGCATGGGAACGGGCGGGCGGTAAGATCGATACCACCACGCCGAGCGTATCAGGCCCATATCTGCACAAGGAATGGCAACCTAAACAAAAAACTATCCTCGTCCGTAATCCGGACTGGTTCGGCGGTTCGGCGGCATTTGATGAAATACATATTCTTCCCATCACCGATGAAAATGCGGCGCAAGTGGCCTATGAATCTGGAGAATTAGACTATACCCGTGTGCCGTTGAGTTCGGTCGCCGGTTTCAAAAAATCTCCTCCCGCAAATTCCACTATGGAAGAATACCCATCACTATTTTATGTCTGGGTGGGCATGAATGTTGAAAACGAAAAAATGGCGAACCCTGAATTGCGTAAGGCTATTCAGTACGCGATTGACGTACCCTCTATCATGAAGACAGCGTATTTTGGCGCGGCAAAGCCCTCAACCGGCATCATCGCGCCAGGTCTGATTGGGCACCGTCAGTATCCCCTGATTCCACCACAGGCAAATTTTGAGAGAGCGAAGGATCACCTGGCAGCGGCCGGCATGTCGGATGGCGTCAGCGTAACACTGGATATATTGAATAAACCGGTGAATCTCGCAACTGCCCAGGCGATTCAGGCTAGCTGCGCGCAGGTGGGCATCACCGTCGATATTAATCTTCACGAGTCCGGTGCTTTCTCGGCGCTTGGCGATTCGAGCGCTGGAGAAGCTTACAAGGATATTCAACTGATTCTAAATCGTTATTCCACCGCACCGGAGCCCTCCTATGCGATGGCATGGTTTGTTACCGCGCAAATAGGCATCTGGAACTGGGAGCGTTTTAGCGATGCCGAGTTCGACAAACTCGAGGCCAGGGCGAAGGCCGAAACCAATAAAGGTGACCGCGCGAAAATGTACGAAAAAATGCAGGACATCATGGAAAATAGCGGCGCCTACCGCTTCATCACCCACGAGGCAACACCGGTGATTTACAACAATGCTATCAAGCCGGCATTTCGACCCGATGGATTGCCATTGTTACGTTATTTCGCTAACGCCTGAATAGAGACAGATTATTAACTGGCGGCCTGATACAACATAACGAGGACCCATAGCTATTCCGTTTCATCACCAACCTCGGCTTTTGGCTAGTTCCGCTGGTTATCCTTTAAGCATAAGGCGTTGACATCACTCTATACCCCTTTAAACTGGCAGAGGCCAGGTGTGTGACGGGATCGCATTTATCCGCAATAAATCGGGGGAACAAACGTGTTCCAACCCATGGGTGGAAATTCTTAACCACCAATCATCCAGAGAAGGCACCATGAGATTTAGAACCGTTATTCTGGCAAGCAGCCTGATGCTTTTCTTGTTCGCCTGCAGCGAAGAAAAAAAGGCGTCGGCGCCACCGCCGCCCCCTGAAATTTCCGTCATTGAAACCAAAGCCGAGGACGTGCCTCTTTTTCTGGAGTTTGTCGGCCAGACTTCCGGTCTGAAGGACATCACCATCCGTGCACGCGTGGAAGGCTTCCTCGAAGGGATTCATTTCAAGGAAGGTTCCTGGATTAAACAGGGCGACCTGTTATACACACTGGAAAGTCAGCCTTTCGAAGAGAAGGTCGCCACACGCATGAGCGGGGTTGCCGAAGTAAAAACCATGCTCGCCAAAAACAAGGGGGATCTGGATCGTATCGAACCGCTGGCTAAAATCAATGCAGTCAGTAAAAGCGACCTGGATGCTGCGCAGGCGGCCTATGACGCGACAATTTCATCGCTGGAAGCGGCCGAGGCCAACTTGAGAGCCGCTAAAATCCAGTTGAGCTACACCAAAATCAGTTCGCCAATCAACGGTATCATCGGTAAAACAGAGGCGAAAGTGGGAGATTTTGTCGGCAAAGACCCAAGCCCCGTGATCTTGAATACGGTATCCCAGGTCGATACGATTCTGGTTACCTTTTTCATCACGGAAACCCAGTATCTGGAAATGACCCGCTATGCAGCGAAAGTAGACCCAGAGAAAAAGGATGTCGAGAAAGCAAAATTTGAACTCATTCTGATCGATGGTAGCCTGTATGACCACCTCGGCAAGCTCGACTTTGTCGACCGTGAAGTGGATACCGACACCGGCGCCATGCTGGTACAGGCCTCGTTTCCCAACCCTGAAAAGTTGCTTCGTCCCGGCCAGTTCACCACGGTAAAAATCAAGGCACAGGTGGTTAAAGACGCGATCCTGATACCACAACGCAGCGTCATGGAGATACAGGGCCTGTACAACGTGTTTGTGGTAGATGCCAATAACATGGTAACAACGCGAGAAATCACGGTCGGGCCTAAAGTTGGTTCGTCCTGGATGATTAAAAAAGGCTTAAAGCCCGGCGAGAAGGTTGTTTATGAAGGCCTTCAAAAGGTTAAAGACGGTGACACCGCCAAACCCACTCTCGCGAAAATTAAACCAATGGGTGAGGACAAGAACTAACAGGCTATGGGTGATTTTTTCGTAAGACGACCCATTGTCGCCATGGTGATGGCGATATTTATGGTCATTTTGGGTATCGTGTTTTTAAGCGGGCTACCCACCGAACAGTATCCTGATATTACCCCGCCCATTGTAGAGGTTCGGGCTACCTACACCGGCGCTAACGCGGTCAGTGTCGAGCAATCAGTTGCAACGCCACTGGAACAGCAAATCAATGGTGTCGACAACATGATTTACATGAAGTCTACCAATGCCAATGATGGCACCATGACGATCCAGGTATCGTTTGAACCCTTCACCGATCCCGACCAGAATACGGTGTTCACTCAAAACCGGGTAGCGGCTGCCACCGCCAAACTGCCCGAGGAAGTCAAGCGGCTGGGTGTAACTACCGAAAAATCGCTACCCAATATCCTCATGCTGATCTCGCTAACAGCCGAGGATCCACGCTTCGACCAGCAGTTCCTCGGCAATTATTCGCTAATCAACATCAAGGACACCCTGGCCCGTATCAAGGGTATTGGCCGCGTCAACGTCATCGGTGCCAGCGACTATTCGATGCGCATCTGGATCAAGCCCGACCGCCTCGCCCATCTCGGCATATCGGTGCCGGAAATTGTCGATGCGATTCGTGCCCAAAGCGTGGTCGTGCCCGGCGGTAAATTCGGTGCCGAACCGGCGCCACCAGGTACCGAGTTCACCTACACGGTACGTATGCCTGAGCGCCTGCAAAATGAAAAAGAATTCGGCGAAATCGCGATTCGTACCAAGCCAGACGGATCGCAGGTAAAACTAAAGCATGTTGCAAGAATAGAGCTTGGTGTTGAAACTTATAACGCCTTCACCCGCCTCAATGGCTCGGCCTGCGCCATGATAGCCCTTTACCAGGCGCCAGGCTCAAATGCGGTGGAACTTGCTGAGACCGTAAAGTCGGCGATGGCAGAGCTATCTGGCGCTTTTCCGAAATCCATGAAATATGAAATATCCCTGGATACCACTCTGGCCATTACCGCGGGTATTGATGAAATCATCGAGACCCTGATTATCGCATTGGCACTCGTTATTCTGGTGGTTTATATTTTCATCCAGGACTGGCGTGCCGCTCTCATCCCTACCATCGCCATCCCGGTATCTCTGCTCGGTGCCTTTATCATCTTCCCGGTGATTGGATTTACCGTCAACGTGTTGTCGCTGCTGGGACTTGTACTGGCAATTGGTATTGTCGTCGATGACGCTATCGTCGTCGTCGAAGCCGTGCAGGTCAATATCGAGAAG
>QNFD01000297.1 GCA_003645435.1 Gammaproteobacteria bacterium
GCCGGCGAGCAAGGTCGTGCCGTCGCCGAAGTCCACGTGGACGAAGAGTTTCTCCGGCATCAGATGTCGAACTCGTCGGCATCCGATGCGACTGGCGCGCGCGCGCGCTTCCGCATGGCGTTACGACCGAGAGCCTCGCCCAGGGTATCGTCGCCCCGGGCGATGACCCGGTCGAACGCCGTCGGTAGTCCAAGCACATCGAGCAGCGCAAGATAAGCGCCGACCGTGATGTGCGAAGAGCCGGCCTCGACTTTTCTGATCGAGCTCTCGGACAGCCCGGCTTTAGTGGCGGCGTCCGCCTGGGTCCAGTTTCTGAGCAAGCGGGCTTCTTTCAGGCGCGCACCGAGAGCGGCTAATGACCCCAGGGCTGCATCGCTGATCAAGGCATAGGAGAGTGAGCTTCTCGGCATGGTGCGAATCTCAATTAAAGCAGGTTATATAGCACGTCAATCGAGAATTATCTATTTATATAGACGGAAGTCTATGTGCAGGATGCTTTTTTGAGCGCGTCAATAATTGCATTTCATTAAATACGTCTATATAAGCATATATTACTCATTAATCAGTCTATATAACTTGAATTTTGTCCCCAATGCATTTGTTATCGCTGACCAACCCATAGATCAGTGAACCTCTCGGTATGGTGCAAATTTCATTTATATCGGGTTATATAGAACGTCAAACTATGACTATCAGTTTATATAGACGAAAAATATAATGCTTTTATTGGAGTAAACGGATGCCCGCTGGAAATTCAGATCGATCGACACTGTCCCGAATGGCACTTACTTAAGCCCATAACTATCGTCATCCCGGGCTTGACCCGGGCGGTCCGATGTATTGCTCCAGAGGGTGCTGGATTGCGGCTCGGGGGCCGCAATGACGAGTGATTTTGGCTTAAGTAAGTACTATTAGACACTGACCCCTTTGTTCGCCTTGCTAGTACTTGACGTAGGCTCTACGCAGCCGCTCGGGCACGTCACGCCCAACGAGGTTCTCCAGCAGGCGAAGTTCGGTATTGGTATGGTTTATCACCGGCGCGGAACGAATGCGTGTTCCCTTGCTGGATTTGCTGGCAATGTAACGCGGGCTGTCATGATTGGTGGTGGTGATCAACTCGTTGTCGTCGGGATTGTCGTTGGCATTCAGCGCTACCTGCCCATAGCAGGTACACAGGTAAGTCAGCTCAGGTTCGACTTCGAGGTATACCCCGGTACCACGAATTCCGATAGTCGCGGTCGAAGCGCTCAAGTCAATCCGCTGCCCCGCCGGGCGTTCGGCGAATACCGACAGCAGTCGGCCGGTCAGTATCCTGAGACCGCTGATAAAGAATTCCGCGCCGCTGATTTCCATCTCGGTATCGTTGCGCATTATGAATGAATCTCCGCCGACCGCGAACACAACCTCGCTGTTGCGACCGGTGCGCACCGTGTCCCCGGCGCGTATGCGGGTATTTTTATCGGCGGGTGCATTGTTGACCCGCACGTCACCCTTGAGTGTAAATATCGATTTGTCATCGCTGAGCTGGTCTGTCTTGCTGCCGAACCAAAAAGCCTGCGCCGCGCCGAAAGGCATCGCACCCAGGGCGCCGCTACACAGCATTTGCATCACCAGCCGGCGCTTCGCCGGGTCCTCCAGCGACCATTGATCCTGGCTGAGCAAATTGTCTTTACGTTTCACGATTGGTATTACGCTTCTCGACCTGTGGGGATGAAACCCGGGAGGGTTACGATACCGGACAGGAGAGTATAGAAATAGTAAATAAGCCATAAATGCTCGCTATCTGTAAATGCATGACGCAACGGAAAATCTACTTTATGATTGATGACTAATAATATTCCATGCTAATCAGGTAATCATGACAACCGAACGAACTATCTCTTCCTTCGCCGCGGCAGTTTATAACCCGGATACCACTGACAGAATGGCGCTTTACAAATTCGTTGAGAAGCAAAAGGCGCTAAATACACGCATTGGAGGGGTTCTCCAGGAAGGGTTGTTTGATGCGCAGGGAGCGATGACGGGACTTGACGCCGTGGATGTTTCAACCGATCGCCGCATCCCCATAAGTCGCCCGGGACAGAACGAAGGTGATTGTGGTCTGGATGTAGCTGCCCTTGCAGGAACAAGCGGAATAATCAGCAAAGCCGTCGAAGACGTTGTGGATCTGGTGGTGGTGGAAAAATTTGGCGAACATGAACAAAACGGCAAGGGATTGATCGATGAAATACTGCAGACTATTGTCGCGGGTATTCCTCTACTGGTCTCGGTCCCGGAGGCGGCATTGCCTGCCTGGCAAGAGCGCACGGGTGAGCTTGGAGATGTTCTTCCTTTCACCGAGGAAGCCTTCCACCAATGGTGGCAAAGCCAGTAGCAGGCTAACCCAAACCAAACCGGCTAATTTACTCGAATTCCTCCTGTTCTACCTCGAGGTATGCGCGGCTGATGCGCCCACCTAACCTCGATTCGAATCCTGGCCAGTCACGATAGTCACTCAGGGCCTCGATGATGTGCGGCTTCAGTAATTGACCGGTGTCGCCACCGGCAGCGGCATCCCCAGATCTGAAACAACCCGGCGCAGGCGATCGGGATAGTCAGTGATAATGCCATCGACGTTCATCGCAATCAGTTTACGCATGCGGCTGGCTTCGTTCACCGTCCAGACATTTACCTTCAACCCCAGGTCATGTGCGACCTTAATCGCATCAGCGTCGATTTCCTTGTGGTAGGCGGACCAGATGTCACCTCCCGCGGCCTTGATGGCACGCGCTGCGCTGCCATCGAAGTCATCTATATCAAAGCCGTTAAGCCAGGGCGATGGACCAGGGACACCGGTTTGCAGATTGCTCAACCAGCGTTGATCCGCGGTTAGGTACGAAGTAGCAATCCCGGGCGCCAGATTCTGCACCTCGCGCAGTACTCGCCAGTCGAATGACTGTAGCGCAACCCGGTCCTGCAGTTTATAGCAGCGAATGACCTTGATAACTGCTTCAACAAATTCTTTCGGGGGCAGGGTCAGTTGCGGTTCTTCGGGATTTATTTTTATTTCGATATTAAAGCGTACCGATCGATTGCCCGATTTATTGACGAGTTCAAACACCTCGGCCAATGTTGGTACCGGGATACCGTCAAGTGCAAGTTGTTCGGGATAACGCCGCGCGTACTTGTGTGCTGGATTCAAGCGCCCGACGTCGTAGGATTTGACTGTCTCCAGGTTCATCGAGTTGATGCTCGGACTGCTCTGCTGCAGCCATTCACCGTTGGCATGTCGGGCGATTTCAGGCTCAAACCGTGGATTATGAATAACGACAACATGAGAATCGCCGGTAACCGCAAGATCGAGTTCGAGCGTAGTCACGCCGATGGCGAGTGCGGCCGCGAACCCGGGTAAGGTGTTTTCCGGCATCAGTCCGCGAGCGCCCCTGTGCCCCTGCAAATCGAAACCATAAACCACGCTGGTGAAGCCAATCAATCCCGCCATGAAACCACCCTTGACAATATTCAGGAGTTGGTTTCTGGTTTGAAGGCGTTTCATTATTCCAGCCGCTTTTCCGTAGCCGGATCGAATAGATGAATTTTTTCCGGCTCCACGTTGATCGCCAGAATTTCGTCAGCACTGAAATTCCTGATGCCGGCCAGCCGGATTGTCATATCCGTTTGATCCTCGCCGAAATGACCATGCACGAGGGTATCGGCGCCCAGTTGCTCGACCAGCCTTACCGTGAGCTTGCGATTACTGGCGCCATCGTCGACCAGAATGAGATCTTCCGGACGAATGCCAAGCACCACCTCGCGGTTAGCATGGCGAGCATAGACATCCGCTATCAAATCGAAGCAAACACCCCCGCGAAGGTCGACGCCACTACCATCGGAGTTAATTTTTGCCGGTGCGAAACTCATCGATGGCGATCCGATAAAACCCGCGACAAACAACGAGGCGGGCCTCTGATAGAGTTCTATCGGCGTCCCCAGCTGCTCAACCTGCCCCTGGTTCAGAACGACAAGCCGGTGCCCCAGCGTCATCGCCTCAACCTGATCGTGGGTCACATA
>QNFD01000298.1 GCA_003645435.1 Gammaproteobacteria bacterium
AATCGGCCACCATCGAGGTGCCGACAAATCCCATCGCGCCCATGCCGATGCTATTGCCCAGCTTTTTAAGTTCCATTTCGAGTTCGGCAACCTTCGGGTCGGGATGCCGATCACCCACCACCCGCAGGCAGGCGGCCTGCTTGCCAAGCACCATCGTCGTATCTTTCGAACCACCGAGGCCGACGCCGACTATCGCCGGCTGGCAGGCTAGCCCGCGCTTGCCAAATGCAATCAGCGTATCGAGAAAAAATCGTTTGATACCATCGATGCCGTCACCGGGAAAAAGCATTCGGTAGTCAGACCCGAAAAGACCACCCTTGTGGACCGTGGTGATATCAATCCAGTCGACATCGGGTTCGAAACTCCAGTCGATTTCAGGCGCGTTGATACCGACATTATTATTGTGATCGGTGCGCCACAGCGGGTGCACCCGGTTCGGACGTAACGGAATATCATGCGTGGCACGCGCGGTTGCCGACCGTAAGGCACGTTCGAGTCCAATGAATCCGCCTTCGAGTCTCGCGTTATTGCCAACTTTGACGTAATAGCGTGGTAAGCCGGTATCGGCACACATGGGTCGACGATCCTCGCTTGCCGCGTCCCAGTTATCCATCATGGTTTTCAACACAAAGCAGGAAAGATCACCCTTTTCCCATTTGGCCATATCCTCGATTCCACGGCGGTAATCATCGGGAATATCGATCGCCGCTTTTGCCATGATCTGCCAGGCAGCTTGTTCAATTTGAGAATCGCTAATCATGCTTTATTCCACTCCCGGCAGCTGCCTGTACTGAGTCATCTTCGAGTAAAGATTCGCCTGGTTTGACGATTGAAAATATAACCGGTTCTCGATTAACACTTATTTCATTCGCACGCTGTTTTACAACTGTAAAATACGACTCCTGCAGGTTACCGGCATCAGTATGATCCTCTCTAAAATGGGCACCACGGGAATTTTCGCGCGCCAGTGCCGCTCTGGTAATGACTTCGGAAACTTCAAGCAGGTTTTGCAAGTTCATCCAGTCGTGCCAACTCAGGTTAAATACACGATTGGCGTCGGCCAGGCCGATTTCGAGCAATTCCTGCTTCAAACTTTTCAGATGTACCAGACCGCTTTGTAATTCCTGCTCGGTCCTGAGCACACCGACATGATCCCACATCACGTCCAGTAAACGAGTTCGAATAGAATTAATATCGCCAGGCTTGTTACTGAATGGCAACATTGCACGCTCAATTTCATATTCGATAATCGAAGTATCTGCCTCCTGCCAGGAATTGATTTTGCTAATATCATTTGCCATCACATCACCCGCAATGCCGCCATAAACGGTGGAATTGGCAACCCCATTACCGCCCAGCCGATTAGCGCCATGGGCACCGCCCGCATCTTCACCGGCCACATAAAGACCAGGTAAGGCGGTGCGTGTATCGACATCGACAACCACACCACCCATAAAATAATGCGCGGTCGGCACTACTTCAACCTGCCCGCCGGCGAGATCGAAGCCGCAATCGGCACAACGTTTGACCATGCCCGGAAACTTTTGCGCCACATTTTCCGGCCCAAGGTGACCCATTGAAATATAAACTCCGCCGTTGGGCGAGGTGTTACCACTGCGCATTTCCGCATAAATTGCCCGGCTCACAATATCACGTGTGGCGCGTTCACCGTCCTCGTCGTACTTGCTCATGAAACGCTCACCGTTACCATTCAACAGGTAACCACCCGCGCCGCGAAGCCCCTCCTCCAACACGGTACCGGTCATGCGCGTATCAGACCCGGCGAGCAGACCGGTTGGATGAAACTGCACCATTTCCATATCGCGCAGCGGCAATCCAAGGCGGAGCGCCATAGACAGGCCATCCATCGACTTGTCACCAGAGGGGGTATGATATCGATACATGGTCGGCCCACCGCCGGTCGCCATTAGTACGGCCTTGGCGCGTACCAGGGAAAATTCACCACTGCGCATATCGACCATCAATACCCCGGCGAGGGCGTCACCACTGCGATTCGGAATCATCGCCAGTGCGCGCTGCTCTTCCAGCAGATCCACCGGCATCGCGCGCACCTGTTCCATCAAACGGCTTATGATCTCGATACCGGTAAGATCTCCTTTATGTACCGTTCGATCGAAGGTTTGGCCGGCAAACGCCTTATGATGTAACGAGCCATCGCAGTTGCGGTCAAAGAAACAGCCCAGTTCGTTTTCCAGTTCCTGAACCCGTATCACGGCGGTTTCACACAGCCGCATTGCCATGTCCTGGTTCGGCAACCATTTGCCGCCGTTAATCGTGTCCATGAAATGCCTTTCGACCGAATCTCCCGGACTAAGCGCGACGTTGTAACCGCCCTGCACCATGCGCGTACAACCGCATTTGCCCACCAGGCCCTTGGCCGCCATCGTAACCTTTAAATCCGGCGATGCCTTTATTGCGTGCAGGGCGGCGAACAATCCTGCACCGCCGCTGCCGAGGATTAATATATCGGTATCATAAGTTTGGTATTGCATTTACAGGGCCCGCATCAGAAAGCTGACAGCAAACAAAAATGATACCGCCACGGCCGCTGCAGCCAGTGTTTTTTGTCGATTGCTCCAGGGTAGAAATTCCAGCGCCAATAGTCGCAGGCCACCAAACATATGCACGGCGAGTAAGAACACCAGGCCAAACTCGGCGAACTTGACCAAAGGATAATCACTCCAGCGCAGCAAGCCATCCATGGTTTTACTCTGCTCCAGGGCCAGGCCGAGCAGGTAAAAGTGAAATGGCAGGAAGATAGCCAGGCCCAGACCGGAAACGCGATGCAGTAGAAATGCAATCCATAATGGTTGGCCTCGATGTGGCTTGATCATGCGATCACCGCGTAAACAGCTCGCGCCCCCATCGAAAATAGAATGATAAATAGCAGCCAGCTCAGAGAGTTAAGTAACATGTCCCTGATCTTTAGCCATTCGAAAAGCACCACCCTGACGCCGATCGCGGCGTGAATCGAAACCGCAAAAACAAACAACCCGTAAACACCGCCCCAAAACAGGCTACCCTGGGTGCGTGACAATATTTCCGCGCTATCCAGCCCGCCCTGGATCGCAACAATCATGACGCCAAGGTGCAATATTACCAGCGGCGCCATGATCATCGCCGTTACGCGTTGCAGGAGATACAGTCGGACATCAAGCATGATTAGATTTTCCCGCTAAAAACAGCCCTTGCCGCAAGACGCTTCAAGCCGGCAATGGATGCGGTTGGGTTGAGTTCGTTTGGGCAATAGGTCGCGCAATTTTGATGTGAATGGCAATTGTGGCAGCCCGCATCGGAGGCAATTGCTTTTAGTCGAGGTTGCTGCCCAGTATCACGTTCATCATTGACCAGGCTCCAGGCGCGATTGAGTGCAGCCGGACCCAGGTACGCGGGGTTCCAGCTCACCACGTCACAGGAGGCATAACAGATCGCACAGTTGATGCATTCGATTGCGGCACTGGCGGCGAGTCGTTTGGGTGAATCGGGTAGCAGCTGTTCGATCGGGTCCTGGCGCGTTTTGCTGCCGCGAAAATGCCCTTCTGCCTTCTTCCATTTCACAAAAAATTCATCCATGTTACAAGCAAGATCCTTGATCACCGGCATATTACGCATCGGTTCGATGGTCAGGCGATTATTCTTTAGTACTTTTTGAACATGCGTACGACAGGTCCAGCGCGGAATTCCATTCACCATCATCGCGCAGGATCCGCACATGCCAACACGGCAGGCAAAACGGTAGGATAAACCCGGCTCCGCCTCGCGCTGGATCCAGGTCACCACATCGAGTATGGTCTGGCTAGGCTGCCGAGGCACCTCGTAAGTCACAAGCCGACCACCCGAGGCATCGCCACGCCACACGTCTACTTCCAGAATGTCTTTTGATTCCTGCAACTAAAAGCCCCGTATATTCAAATACACCCGGTCACAGCGGATTAATAAAAAATGAGTGTCTATTAAATAATTAAATAAAAGTTTATGAAAGCAATAATTTTTAAGGTTCGGCTTAAAAATATTTTGACCAAACTAG
>QNFD01000299.1 GCA_003645435.1 Gammaproteobacteria bacterium
AGTTAAGTGGTTCGATGCAGGTAAAGGTTATGGTTTCATCACGCCCGAGGATGGAGGAAAAGACCTCTTCGTTCATCATTCAGAAATCAAAAGCGGTGGCGATTACGCAACGCTTAATGACGGCCAGAAGGTTGAGTTTGAAATTGGTCAAGGCCAGAAAGGGCCATGCGCAAATAGTGTTGTGCCTGTCTAAAACAGGGCGCACGTAACAACGCATGCAGGGGCCCAGCAGCGCTGGGCCCCCTGATGCGAGGTGTTTTGTTGCTGGTTCCTCTATTTGAAGCGATTCATCCCAGGCGATTCAATCGCGTCGAACCCAGTCTCGATACTGGCTAGGCTCAGACCCCTGATTTCTTCCAGAAAATTGACCATCCATTGCTGGATGACGGGCAGGTTATTTCGAAAAATGAGTTGTCGCCTCAGTTCCCCGATTTAATGTCGTCAGTCAGCGTCCACTAGCGTTGCAGTTGTAAAACTAATGCCCTGAAGTCAGGTGATATTACATTATGCGTCAAGGGTGTGTGTTCTAGTTAATCCGGGTTTCTGCTCGAAAGCCAATGGGATAGTGAAAATTCGGTATTCTTCCTGTACTCCGCCATACTCTTTACATTGAGTTAATCCAGGCAATACTGATTCAGGAATCACAATGACGAAATTCAATATCGCCGCAAGTCATTCCAATGTTCAGGAATTAGCCACCAGGCTCGGTCTGAGCGAAAACGCCTGTGCGCGTGCATTGCAACTCGCAGAGCTTGCACCGAGCAGATCTGACTGGTTGCGTTATATCAATCACTTTCTGGCTACGATCGGCGCCTTGCTGATTGTTTCCGGTGTCGCGGCATTTTTCGCCTGGAACTGGGCGGATCTCGACTACAGGGTGAAATTTGCGTTGATCCAGGCAGGGATCCTGGGGACCGCCTTGCTGGCATGGCGCCTCGGTATCGATTCGATCGGCGGTAGAGCCGCCCTTTTCGCATCGGCATTTCTGGTCGGCGTTCTTTTCGCGGTATTCGGACAGGTTTACCAGACAGGCGCCGATCCTTACGGCCTGTTTGTCGCATGGTCGATTTTAATTTTGCCGCTAGCGATCATCGGGCGTCAGGCCGCGTTGTGGATTCTGTTGCAAACACTGTTGGTTCTCGCGCTGATCATGTACTGGACGCAAGTGATCGATCCGCCAAATGGCTGGTGGCAGTTGGCCCAGTTGCTTGGCCCCCTGGTCTGGCTATCGAGCACTATGATGGATTCGACTCTGGCGAGCCTTGTGTTTGCGCTCAATGCGGTCGCACTGATTGCCTGGGAGTATGCGGTCAATCGAAATATTGTCTGGGTGCAGGGTCGAACCTATCCGCGAGTAATCGGCTTCGCCGCTTTAAGTAACGTATTAATTCCGACCGTCATGTTCATTATCGTCGCGAGCTTTGGCGAAGGAATCAAGCTAGGGTTTTTATCCCCTGTTCTTTATGCGGTGGCCTCGGTTGCCGCGCTGTACTACTACCAGTTTCGCCGACCCGACCTATTGATGCTAACGATGCTGGTGTTTGGCGCCATCCTGGTTTTCACCACTTTGTTCGGACGTCACATGCCGGAGGATACTGCCGGTATATTGATGCTCGCGCTCATGCTGATAGGGCAGGTGGCAGGCGCGGCCTACTGGCTGCGTAAAGTCTCGCGTCGATGGGAGGCGGAATCATGACTCGTGAAAGAGTGGAATTGCGACAGGTTGTCGATGGTCTTCGCTCGGAAGGGCTGCTGCCCGAAAATTCAGATGATACTGTCACGGCCTTTTTTGAAAATTTGCATGAAACGCAGCCCTGGTATATCCGCACAATGGTCGGGTTTGGCGCCTGGCTTGCCAGTCTGCTGTTGATCGGTTTTGTCGGTAGCATCGGTTTTGCCGCGGATATTGGTTTTGTCATTGTTGGCGTTTTATTTATTGGTGGTGCGATTTTTGCTCGGCTGAAATTGGGAAACGATTTTGTGGTGCAAAGCGCCCTGGCCAGTAGTCTGGCCGGACAGGCATTGCTTGCTTATGGCATCGTTGAAGTTACCGGCGGCAATGATTTTGAATCCGTGCTCGGCATAGTAATTGTCCTGAATGGGATCCTGTTTTTCGTGTTTCCCGATCGCACCCACCGAGTGCTGTCGATACTGATCGCGATGAGCTCGCTTGGCTTTCTCCTCTACTCCTGGGAGCTTAATGCGGTCGTACCGATCCTGGGTCCGGTGATTGCCGCGGCGATGGTGTTTTTCTATCAAAGGCAGGGCGTGATCATTGCGCGTGGTAAAGGGCATCTGATCGGGCCGCTAGTTACCGGTCTGATGCTCACAGCCTTCGGATTTTTACTGTTATCAACCGTCTATATCCTGCCCGAACTGAGATGGGAGTTTGCCTTTTATCCGCGACCGTGGATTTCATCCATTCTGCTGGGTGCCCTGTTACTCTACGTGGGCACCCGGGTCTGGCCTCAAATCGGAGATGTTGCCGGGTCTCGGGAAAGGGCGGTTTTCTATGGATTACTGGTGGCGATTACCGCTGCCGCATGGGCGATCCCCGGCCTGCTGCTCGCGTTGATCGTCATTATGTTAGGCGCATCTTCGGGTAACCGGGTGTTCACTGGCGCCGGTATTGTGTTTCTTGTGGTGTTCATCGCGACCTACTTCTATGGCATACAGGTAAGCATGCTGACAAAGTCGATTACCCTGGTAGCGACGGGCGCTACGGTTTTGGCGGCACGATGGATATTATTGAAAGTTACCGCGGGTCCTGTTGAAGGAGGCGCAAGTCATGCTTAACCGAATCTTCAATCTGCAGGATCGAGCCCGTACTATTGTGCTCGCGGTTACGGTCGCTACCGTCCTGATAGCGATCAACGTAGAAATTGCTGGCAAGGAGCAAATCGTTCGCAACGGCACAACGGTGTTGCTACGCATTGCTCCACGGGATCCCCGATCCCTGCTGCAGGGCGATTACATGGCACTTCGCTACACTATGGCCGGAGCTGTTGCCAGCGCGGCTGAACAGTTCGAGATGAATGACGGTATTGCCGTGATAGAGTTGGGTGAACTCGACGAGGCAAAATTTGTGTCGCTCTACAAGGATCAGTCGTTGCAAGAGGGTCAACACTTGCTTCGATATCGCAAACGCGGTGATTCAGTGAGGCTCGCAAGTGACGCCTATTTCTTCGAAGAAGGCAGCGGGCAGGAATACCGCGTCGCAAGATTCGGCGAAATTCGCATCAATACGAATGGAGATGCCGTACTGATCGGCCTTCGAGATACAGACGGCGAGCGACTGGGATCGGAGCTACATTAGCCTGGGTATTGCACCAGTCGTGAACAATAGGGGACAGACTGAGGTTCCCCTTAAATTCGTTAAGCCAGTAAAAATCCAAGCCCCAGTAAAATGCAAACCATAGCGTGCGTTAACAGGGTCATTGGAATAGCCGGGATAAACCGGCCCCTGATAATCGAGATAGCCGCTATACCCGCCGGTAAGATCGCCAGCAATGCAAAATAACCGGTCTCCACTAATGGAGTAAGCATGATTATCGCAAAGCCCATGATAAACCAGCCCGCGAGCAGCCACGAAGCGAGGCGTCGGCCTAGGCGAACGGGCCAGGTGGTTTTACCGGCCAGTTTATCGGCCTCGGTATCAGGGATAGAATTAATCCAGAGTATTGCCGTGACAAAGCAACCAATCACCAGACCGAGCCAGATCGAGTCGGAGTTTATCTGCTCAACCTGCGTGTAAACGGTACCGACTACCGGTAACAATCCAAAACAGCTGGCAATGGTTAGATCGCCCAATCCCCGGCAAGCCAGGCATGGGGGTGCCGAGTAAAATACTGCTAATAACACGCCAGCAAAACCCATCAGCAGAATTACCGGTCCGCTCAAATAGGCGAGTAACAACCCGATGAAAATCCCGTTAATCAATAAGACAAGGCCAAAATTGAGAATTTGTTGTTCGCTAAACACACCATTTTGAATGAATCGACTACCACCCGAAAACGGATAAACACGTTGA
>QNFD01000300.1 GCA_003645435.1 Gammaproteobacteria bacterium
AGTCCGCGGTTAAGATCAGGGAAAACACGCTCGATCTCGTCTCGATGTTGAATCACCGCGCTGTAAACCTCGTACTGCAGTCGGTCTCCCAGCGACTGCTCCCCTGATTTTGAAAGTTTATCTATCGGTGTTGGTCTGACACAATAATCCGAACCATCGGCCAGCACTATTTCAAGCTGCTCGATATAAGCGGAGGTTTTGCCATAGATACGCGAGCCTTTACCGGATGCGTCGGTTGCGACCATGCCGCCAATGGTTGCACGTGACGAGGTCGATACATTGGCTGGAAAAAATAGTCCGTAGGGTTTCAGGAATTCGTTGAGCTGATCGAGTACCACACCGGGTTCAACGCATACCTGGCGGCTGGTTTCATCGAAATGAATGATATTATTTAAATACCGTGAAGTATCTACAATCACACTATGATTCAAGGATTGACCGTTAGTGCCGGTACCTCCCCCGCGCGGTGTTATAGAGATCGTATTGTCCGACTGCTGCGCTACACTAGTGACGATGGAATTGATATCTTCCGCGTTGGCCGGGTAAAGAATTGCCTCAGGAATAACCTGGTAAATACTGTTGTCAGTAGCGGCAACAATCCTTGCACCATAAGCGGTTTCGCAATCGCCTTTAAAACCTGACTGTTTTAACGCGGCCAGGAATCTCGACAGGTAATCTTCGGAGTTAAGCATAGAAACCGATTTTATCCTCTGACATAGTAAAATAGCGAGCTATCTTGATAACGGAAATTGAAAATTGAACCCCGAGAGCAGTCAATCATCAACAGAATCCGTGATATTACTGCACGGACTCACGCGTACCAGCCGCTCAATGCTGAAGATGAACGCGGCTCTGAAAAATGCAGGCTACTCGGTATTTAATTGCAATTACCCGTCTCGAAAACATCCGATTGAACTGCTCTCGGTAAATACGATTGCCCAGGCTATCCAGCATTGTCTCGAAAAATTTCATCCCGCGCGGATTCATTTTGTCACTCATTCGATGGGTGGCATCATGGTGCGCTATTACCTGTCTCAGCACAGCGTGCCGGAACTCGGTCGCGTGGTGATGCTGGGCCCGCCCAACGCCGGCAGCGAGCTGGTCGATCGCTTATCGGGCTACCAACTGTTTGCCCTGATCAATGGCCCCGCTGGCAAACAGCTTGGCACTGAACCCTCGAGCCTGCCCAATTCACTCGGGCCAGTAGACTACGAAGTGGGTATCATCGCCGGCAACAAAAATCTGAACTTGTTATCATCGATGCTGATACCCGGCGACCATGACGGCAGGGTATCGACGCAAAGCGCCAGGCTCGAGGGTATGGCCGATTTTATCCAGCTACCTGTAAGCCATAGCTTCATGATGAATCGGCAAGACGTCATCCAACAAACACTTTATTTTTTAACGCAGGGACATTTTAATCACAAAGCGAAGTAACCATTTACTTTTTAAATAAGCAGATGCTTAGAGATTGCTTCGCCACATCATTCTTCGCAATAACCGGTTAAGCAGAGGTTCCTTAATTGTAGTAGTCGCTAGTTGATCTTACAGTCAGTATCGGAATTGATCGAGTATAATTGACCGCTTTTACCCACAGCAGCCGTTCGAGAGTTCCAATTTACTTCTGTCAGCTATTACCAGTATCGGTGAGAACGGGTGTACGTATCTATACAGGGTCGAAAATGCTCGGTCATAACTATTACTTGGATCAAGGAGTCTGACCCCTTGATATGCTGACTCGAATCGCATTTTCTTCGTTAATGTAATCGTCCAGACGATCGGGGAATAGTGTGGCTTGTGTTCGGCATGTGCCTTCAATGAAACCGCTCATTGGGTAGCCCATCAGTGGGAAAGTATGATTATACCATCCGGTGAGTTTTCACACAGCCTGGGCACATAGGAGCCATTGATCTGGGAAAGAATTAGTATGCATAGTGACTGAAATTTGGCTGGATTACGCAGTGGGAAAAGGCAATATTCTGAGCGTTGGCGGGAATCGGTCAGATTTCGGATGCCCTCAGGGCCGACCAGCTTCGTGAATCTCTATCTTTACTTGGTGGAATAGTGGGAATAGGATGTTAACATTTCCTATACTCGCACGGATATAGGTATCTGAATAGGAATCATGGTTCATGGCAAGAAAACAGCATCAATCCGCCACCAATGTAAGCTGGTGATGAAAAGGCCCCTGTGAAACAGGATTTGTCGCATTCTGAACGGGCCATAATCTTGGAAATCGGTTGATTGGGAAATCGTTGTTTCGCAATGTCTATCCTTGTTGTGATTCCGCTTGAAAATGGAAAAACCTATGAGGCAACTATCTCCATTCGCGCAGCCCGGGCGTTTCTGGCGTGGAAATCTCCACACCCATTCCACCTTGTCCGACGGAGCTCTTTCACCCGAAGCAGTGATTCAGGCCTACATTAATGCCGGTTACGATTTCCTGATGCTTTCAGAGCATTTTGTCGATCATTACAATTCGCCGATTGCCGATACAAGGTCGCTGCGTTCAAACCGGTTTACCACCATCATCGGGGCTGAGCTCCACGCATCGGATACGTCTGTGGGCGAATTGTGGCACATAGTGGCCGCCGGATTGCCGCTCGATTTTACCCCCTGCCAAAAAGGCGAGACAGGCATCGATATCGCCCGGCGGGCGGCTGCAGCGGGCGCATTTATTGGCATCGCCCACCCCGCATGGTCGCAACTGACGATCGAAGATGGGCACAGCATTGATGTTGCCCATGCGGTCGAGATTTACAACCATGGATGTGCAATTGAAACTGACCGGGGTGACGGTTGGTATCTGCTCGACCGACTGCTCAATGACGGGAAAAAACTCACCGGCTTTGCAACCGATGATGCGCATTTTCTCCACCACGATAACGATGCATTCGGCGGTTGGGTTCAGGTCAAGGCACAGAACGCTGATCCGGATGAATTGCTAGAGGCGCTGAAGCTCGGGCATTATTACTCCAGCCAGGGGCCTCAGATACACTCGATTTCAATTTCTGGCAAAGAACTGGAAATATCATGCTCGCCAGTTGATACGATAACAGTCGTTGGTGGCACTTCGCGCTCGGCCAGAAAGGTCGGACGGGCAATTACCAGCGCCACGCTGGATCTGCGCGACCTTGAGAAGGGCTTTGTGGTACCGAAACCAAGCCCGTGGCTCAGGGTCACGATCATTGACAGCGCAGGCAAACGTGCCTGGAGCAATCCGATCTGGCTTGATGAGATTTAGGCAGTAAAATCAGGAATTTTTCGCAGACAGGCCAATAAAACCCTACGACATAGCAATAGGGAATCGGCGCGCGAACAACCCATTATGGCCCGGCATCAGCGTATGCCATCTTGAGAGGCCGGATATACGTATGCAGTCGAGCCAACTGCCGTTGACAGATTACTTGCAAACGAGGAGGAGTCCATATACAGACATTAAGACGAGAGCAAACAATATAACGTCTACAAGATCAGATACTGACTATTACATTAAATAACACCTTCATTCAGTAACTGCCACCTTAATTGGTAATTGCGATAGATTGCTATCACGAAAACTTCAAAATAAACATGGTGTTACTGGCCTGAAGCGCTATAATCGCGCGCCGTACAAACAATCGAAGATTATTATGACTTCCAGTAGTCGCGCAGACCTGCGTAACATAGCGATTATCGCCCATGTCGATCATGGTAAAACCACGCTTGTCGACCAGTTATTAAGCCAGTCGGGCACGCTCGATGCGCGCGCCGACGTGCCCGAGCGCGTGATGGATTCTAATGACCTCGAAAGGGAACGCGGCATTACTATTCTGTCGAAGAATACCGCGATAAACTGGCATCACGCCAAACAAAATCAGGACTATCGAATCAATATTGTCGATACCCCCGGACACGCCGATTTTGGCGGCGAGGTAGAGCGCGTACTGTCGATGGTTGATTCAGTTTTATTATTAGTCGACGCCGTTGATGGCCCCATGCCGCAGACACGCTTTGTTACCCAGAAGGCATTCGCGATG
>QNFD01000301.1 GCA_003645435.1 Gammaproteobacteria bacterium
GGACCGCTCGATGCGTTGTCGCATGCTGTGAGGACGTGTTGTTCGGTCACATGCTGACCATTGATGTCGTTAAGATACGCGTCACAGGTTTCCGCAGAGACCGGCAACATCCACATCTGGGATTCAGGATTAAAGTCGCTGCGATGCACTAGCCAGCGCAGAATCGCGTGATGGGCGAGGCCGACACTGTGGGTGTTGGTGATCGCCACTGGGCCAGAAAAAGCACCGGCCTCGTCTATCCAGTGAACACCCGTCATCTCGCCGTTACCGTTCAGAGAAAACCTTCCTGCCCACACAGCCTCGAAGCTGTGCTCCTTGCCGCGAGGGTGGACGATGGTGACACCGGTACGAACCGGACCGTCACCGATCTTGAGCGGACCTTCACCCTCGATGAGGGTGGTAAAACCAACTTCAACACCCGCCACGTCGGTAATCGCGTTGAGTGGTCCGGGTTCCCCGTCAAACGGAATGCCGAGATCGCGGGCACGAATAGGGGAGGTGGGTTTGGTGGGTGTAGTCATGATACGGTTTACCTTTCATCAAAATGAATCGGACAGAGTAACAACAGGCGACCGTAGATCGAACGGGTTAATAAGTTCCGAAATTTAAATATCCTTGCAAAATCGAATTCCATCATAGACAGCGGCGTGGATATTACGCGAAGAGATCGCATCACCGATACGAAATAGCTGGAATTCACCATCGGGGTTATTATTGATTGCCTGCTTTCTTCCCGCTATCAATGCATCATAATCTACTTCTCCACTATTGGAGGACCAGGGGATCAGGTCGAAGTAAAGTTCATCCATTGGAACGGTGCCGTGATTCACGACTACCTGGTCGTAGTTTCTTTCGAACTGCAGGTCTTCACGGTAGTCGCTACTGATAATCGCCTTCAATTGGTTTCCATCGCGAACCACATCTTCAAGGCGCTGAGCGATCGTAAAGCGCACATCCTTGTCCTGCAACTCGCGCATGTACGGGGTTAGATTGATGTTCATGACATCCGCCGCAATGCTGCTATCAGGCGTCATGATTTCGACATGCGCGCCCGCGTTGGCGATGACCTCGGCAGCCTGAAGACCGGCGTGATCGCCTGCATCGTCAAATATGAGCACATTAGATCCCGGCTTTACGCCCCTCGAAATAATATCCCAGGTAGATACCACCAGGTCATTGCCGCTTAGCAGGATCTCTGTATCTGGTAGGCCGCCGGTAGCAATGATCACGACATCGGGCTTTTCGTCCCTCAGGTCAGAAACTTCAGCGAGCGTATCAAACCTGAAATCTACCCCTCGATCACGACATTGCTGCATGCGCCAGTCGATGATTCCAAGCATCTCGCGCCGCCTGTCATTTTGTGAAAGCAGTAATACCTGGCCGCCGGCCTGATTGGTTGCTTCGAATACGATTACGCCGTGTCCGCGCTCGGCCGATACGCGAGCTGCTTCGAGACCCGCCGGCCCGGCACCCACTATGGCCACTTTTTTCTTTGTGCCGGCAGGCGCTATAACATGCGGCATCTCCAGCTCGCGACCGGTGGAAGCGTTGTGGGTACAAAGCGCCGCCTGCCCAAGATAGATGCGGTCGAGGCAATAGGTAGCGCCGACGCAGGGACGAATATCCTGTTCGCGGCCTTCGATTAGTTTTTGTACCAGATGGGGGTCGGCTATGTGGGCCCGGGTCATGCCGACCATATCGAGCTTGCCGCTCCTGATTGCGTGGCGCGCGGTGGCAAGGTCGGAAATCCGGGATGCGTGGAAAACCGGCATGTCTATTTCGGCTTTCACCCGGCCCGCAAAATCAAGGTGAGGCGCGTTTTTCATTCCGGTTACCGGGATTACATTGACCATCGCAGGATCGGTATCGCAGCGTCCGCGGATGACATTCATAAAATCGACCAGTCCGCTATCGCGCAGGTGCCGGGAAATTCTCATTCCCTCGTCAACATCGATTCCATTACGCTTGTACTGTTCATCCGCGGTATACCTGATACCAACGATAAAATCACTGCCAACCCGGTCACGAATAGCGCTCAATAGCTGGTCCGAAAAGCGCATCCGGTTTTCGAAACATCCGCCATAGTCGTCATCTCGATGGTTAGTCACGTCCGACCAGAACTGATCAATAATATGGCAGTAGGCCTGGACTTCAATGCCGTCGAGGCCTGCCTCCTTTATTCGTTCGGCCGCGTCGGCGTAATCAGATATAATTCTTTTGATATCCCAGGTTTCGGCTTGTTTGGGAAACCCACGGTGTGCCGGTTCGCGTTTTCCAGAAGCACTCAACAGCGGCAGCCAGTCATCGTTTCCCCAGTGCGAACGCCGCCCGAGATGAGTAATCTGAATCATCACCGCGCAATCGTACTGATGGCACTCATCCGCGAGTTTTCGCAACCAGGGAACGACTTCGTCTTTGTAGGCAAGAATATTACCGAAAGCCGGCGGACTATCTTTAGAGACAACCGCGCCTCCGGCTGTCATCGTCATTGCAACACCACCCTTTGCGCGTTCTACGTGATACGCCCGGTAGCGATCTTTGGGTAACCCATCCTCCGTGTACGCCGGTTCATGGGAAGTCATCATAATCCGGTTTTTAAGCGTCAGGTGCTTTAGCTGGTATGGTTGTAAAAGAGGATCATTCGACATAACGCGCGGCCTCGAAAATTACGGGTTTTAACAGGACAACTCGATTGCTAGATATTATATTGAAATCAGGATATTAGTCAGTCACTCAATTTAAATGCTGTTATGCGGAATATACGCCTTAATAAGAGATTCAATTAAGAGCAAGTGAAAAACCCCTGAGTTCAGTAGCGAAACTAAAGAGCGTGAATCCTTGAAAGCCCAGCAATATCAACGAGTCTGACCCCTTGAAAGTCGACCCCTTGAAATGCAACATCCTATCCATTTGGGATATGTGTATCCATCCATTCTAGTATATTTTACAATATTAGAATATTCTTATATACTCACTATCGCATCCATAACTGAATGCCGATACACAAATAAATTTCTTTTCTTAACTAAAGGTAGCTAAACATGAAAATTTCAACCAAAGTACTTGCGGTTGCCACAGCTATAGGCGCCGCCTCTATTGTCTCCACCGCTAATGCCTGGTGGGTACCTTTCTTCGACGATGGTTACGGTAATGGCAATGGTAACATGAGCTTCAACATGAACGTAGAAGGCAACGGTTACGGCCGGGGTGACTACGATCGTTATTATAACGAGCCGTCAGCTTATCGGTCTTATCACCGTCCTAATGGCCCGGCAACCCGCGCCCCTTATCCGCGTGATCGTGCGCCCATCGCCCGTGAAGGTGTCAACGGCGAACTCTCTGCACAGACTGAAGAACGCGCCCGCTACGCAGAAGATCGCTATGCACCGAACCGTTACTATGATGACCGCGGTTACGGTCGTGGTAATGGTCGTATGAACGGTGGCTTCAATATGAACATGGATGCTCGTGGTGACGGTTATGGTCATGATCGCGGTTACGGTCGTGGTAATGGTCGTATGAACGGTGGTTTCAATGTGAATATGGATGCCCGTGGTGATGGTCATGGTTATGACCGCGGTTACGGTCGTGGTAATGGTCGTATGAACGGTGGCTTCAATATGAACATGGATGCTCGCGGCAACGGTGACTGGTACGGTGATCGTTATTACAACGATCGTGCCTACGATGCCCGTAGACCCGCTCCTGAGTCAAAATCCGCTGCCAAAGTAGCTCCCGAAGCAGCACCTGAAGCAGCACCTGAAGTAAAAGGTTAACAGCTTACTGCTTGTTCAAACCGGCACGGTACCGGCTGCATCGATGGCGGTTGTCGCACCGGCTAGTTTAAGTAGGGTTTTTAAGTAAAAGAGAGGACATTGCGTCCTCTCTTTTTTTTTGGCCCGAGGAAAAGAGGGTGTACTGTGAGAGGCTCCTTAAGAAATCAACCTCGCTGCTGGAGTAACCCCGATTCCTCGATCACCTGGGCACAGGCGGCTTCCTGGTGAGGGGCCATCA
>QNFD01000302.1 GCA_003645435.1 Gammaproteobacteria bacterium
ACGCCGTTGATGGCCCCATGCCGCAGACACGCTTTGTTACCCAGAAGGCATTCGCGATGGGTTTCACACCGATTGTCGTGGTCAACAAGATTGATCGTCAGGGTGCCCGCCCGCACTGGGTCGTTGACCAGGTATTTGATCTATTCGATACGCTAGGAGCGAGCGACGAACAACTCGATTTTCCGGTGATCTATGCTTCCGCGTTAAATGGTTATGCGTCTGAAGATGACAGCGTACGCGAAGGCGACATGACCCCGCTTTTAGAAGCCGTGATCAAATATGTCTCCGCGCCCAGGGTAGAGGTCGATGGGCCCTTTCAAATGCAAATATCCAGCCTCGACTACGACAGCTACAAAGGCGTACTCGGTATCGGCCGAATTACGCGTGGCACGGTGAATCGCAATACCCCGGTTAAAATTGTTGGTACCGATGACAAAATTCGTGATGGCCGTATGATGCAAATTTTTGGTTTCAAAGGACTCGAGCGAATCGAGACTGAAACCGCCAGGGCCGGCGACATCATTGTATTCTCCGGTATTGATCAGCTTTACATATCGGACACCCTGTGCGACCGCAAGCATGTGGAAGCCCTGCCGCCTCTCAGCGTAGACGAACCCACCGTAAACATGACTTTTAGCGTCAATAGCTCACCGTTCTCGGGCCAGGATGGAAAGTTTCTAACATCGCGCCAGATCGACGAACGCCTGCAACGTGAATGCCTGCACAATGTTGCGCTACGCGTCGAACAGCTGGCCGATAGTGACAAGTTCAGGGTCTCGGGCCGTGGAGAATTGCACCTCGGCATTTTGATCGAAACCATGCGCCGCGAAGGCTTCGAACTGTCCGTCTCGCGTGCCGAGGTCATCATCAGGGAGATTGACGGCAAGTTATGCGAGCCCTACGAGCAACTCACCGTCGATGTTGAAGAAAATTACCAGGGCACAGTAATGGAGGCCCTCGGTGGGCGTAAGGCCGATCTGAAAAACATGATACCCGACGGCAAGGGTCGGGTACGCCTCGACTACATGGTGCCGTCGCGGGGATTGATCGGTTTTCAGGCCGAGTTTATGACACTGAGTTCGGGTACCGGTCTGCTGTACCATGTATTTGATCACTATGGGCCAAAAATTGAGGGTGATATCGGCCAGAGGAAAAATGGCGTGCTGATTTCCAGTGCCACCGGCAAGGCCCTCGCCTATGCGCTATTCAATCTCCAGGAGCGCGGGAAACTCATGATTGGCCATGCCGAAGCCGTCTACGAAGGCATGGTAGTCGGCATCCACAGTCGCGCCAACGACCTCGTTGTTAATCCACTCAAGGCCAAACAGCTGACTAACATTCGTGCCGCCGGAACCGACGAAAACCTGATCCTGACTAAACCCGTGCGCCTGACCCTGGAACGCGCACTGGAATTCATCGATGATGATGAACTGGTTGAAGTCACACCGAAACACATTCGTATCCGTAAAAAGTTTCTGCTGGAACACGAGCGCAAACGGGCTTCGAGGAGTACAGCGGCTTAGTGTCAATTGCTTATTTTGCTTATGGATCAAACATGGCTAGCCATCGACTGCTGCAGCGCCTGCCCAGGGCCCTGCATGTTGAAGTCGGCATACTGACCGGGCATCGGCTTAATTTTCGCAAAAAAGACGATGCCGGACTATCGGCCAAATGCGATATCGAGCTGACCGACGATCACAGCGACGAAGTGATTGGCGTGGTTTATCAAATTTCGATCGATGACAAACAAACGCTCGATCAGATAGAAGGCCTCGGCAGTGGATACGATGAAAAGATAGTGCAGGTAACTACCTTGTCGGGAAACATATTGTCAAGCGTCACTTACTTTGCGATCGATATCGACCATAGCCTGATTCCCTACCACTGGTACAAACAACACGTACTACGTGGCGCAATCGAACACGGATTACCCGCTGACTACATCAGCAAAATTGAATCTTTCGAATCCCAGGAAGATACGGATGAGCGCAGAAGTCACCGCGAACTATCAATTTACTTATAAACGCGGTCACAGCTGGGTGTTCCATTAACTTTCGGTGAATTCGGCTAGAAGCCTGGGAAACATGAAAATTAAAAAAGAGTCCCGTCATTCCGGACAGCGTTTTTTGCTGATCCGGAATCCATGTTTTTCTACGGCTAACTGGATACCGGCCTACACCGGTATGACGGATTTTAGTTAACAGGACAACTGCGATAAATGCTTATAATTGCGGTGCAAATCCAAGTATGCGCACACGCCCGGGTAACGCTGGATTGAACAGGTGATTATGGCAATAGGTGGCCTGGTATGCGGCATCTCGCGCTTCCAGTTCTCTGACGTTGAAATCAAACTCGTGTTCTATGCTGTTTTCCGCGAACTTCAGGCGGCACTCTCCTGCCGTGATCAGCGCATCCGCTAACGCGGAATCAAGGCTGAACAACGCGGTGAGTTCCTCGCTAAAATTGAAATCATCCTGATAATGCCGCTCGGACAGGATGCGCAATCCATTTTTGACCCTTTCTGCTGAATCCTGGGTCTTACGGATAATATGGTTTATCTCGGAATTGAAAAATTCCGAATCCTGTTTGACAATGAGGAAGTTTATACGGCTTTGTTCCTCGCCGCCTGATACCGAATAAACCCCGGCGCTCATACCAGTCGTGGGCCGGCCGCCGAGTTCGCGCATGCTCATTTTGCGCAGACGGCACTGCCAGGAAACAAAGCGCTTATATGACTCTGCCGGGGTTAACTGTGAATCCATCAGATTTGCTTATTCGTGGATAGCGGCCGTAGCCCGGCCGCTGCCCGTGCTATCGGTTAAAAAAGACCTTGGACCTGACCTTCGTCGTTCAAATGAATGCTGTCAGCCGAAGGAACGCGAGGTAAACCGGGCATGGTCATGATATCGCCGCAAACCACAACCACAAACTCGGCTCCGGCAGACAGGCGAATTTCGCGCACCGGAACTTCGTGACCGGTAGGCGCGCCCAACAGACTCGGATCGGTAGAAAAACTATACTGGGTTTTTGCCATGCAAACCGGGAAGTGACCGTAACCTTCCGCTTCAAATTTGGCAAACTGGTCACGTACCTTCTTATCGGCAATCAGGTCGTCGGCGCCATACTGGCTGCGGGCAATATGGCGCGCCTTGTCCCACAGCGTCATATCATCATCGTAAAGTGTATGGAACTGGGCCTGTCCCGAGTCGGCGACAGCCGCTACATGATGTGCCAGTTCCTGCACCCCGGCGCTGCCCTTACCCCAGTGATCACAGTCAAATACCTTAACTGCGAGTTCAGCACAGAAATCATTAATCACCGCCAGCTCGGCATCGGTGTCCGACGTGAATCTATTCATAGCTACTGTAATCGGAACGCCAAACTGACTCAGATTACGAATATGCCTGCCGAGGTTTTCACAACCTTTTCTGACAGCTTCAACATTTTCGCTGGTAAGCGCATCCCTGGCGACTCCGCCATGCATTTTAAGCGCACGTGCGGTGGCAACCAGGACAACTGCATCCGGGCGCAGGCCAGCCTTGCGGCACTTGATGTCGAAAAATTTCTCAGCACCCAGGTCGGCACCGAATCCCGCTTCGGTAACAACGTAATCAGCCAGCTTGAGCGCTGTTTTAGTCGCAATCACCGAGTTACAGCCGTGCGCGATATTGGCAAACGGGCCGCCGTGGATGAAGGCCGGGTTATTCTCCAGGGTTTGCACCAGGTTTGGCCTGAAAGCATCTTTTAGTAATACCGTCATCGCACCGGGCGCATTAACATCACGGGCATGGACCGGTTTCAGGTCACGGGTATAGCCGATGACGATATTACCGATGCGGCGACTGAGATCCTCAAGATCTGTCGCCAGGCAAAAGATCGCCATGATTTCCGACGCAACGGTAATATCAAAGCCGCTCTGTCTTGGGGTGCCGTTACCCGGACCACCGAGACCGATGATAATATCGCGCAGGGTCCGGTCATTCATATCCATCACCCGCTTCCAGGTAATACG
>QNFD01000303.1 GCA_003645435.1 Gammaproteobacteria bacterium
GAACGCAGCACCGAACCGATAATACGCTGGCGTTTGACCATCATGGTGGCGAGGTTGAGCTCGGCCTTGATGCCTCCCATGACGCCGATGAGCATTAAGGTTCCGGCCAGTGCGAGTGATTTCATATTGGGTTCAAGGTACTTCGCGCCGATATGATCGAGAATGACGTCGACCCCGCGTTTTTCCGTGATGCGCCTGATTTCATCGGCGAAATTCTGCTCGCGGTAATCGATCACGTGATCGGCGCCCTGGTCACGAACCCGATCCAGTTTCGCGCTCGACGCGGTGACGATGATTTCAGTTTCAGGGCTCAGTGCCTTGCACAACTGAATCGCTGCAGTCGCGACACCGCCACCGCCACCATGAATCAAAACAGTTTGCTTGTCTTTAACTTCCCCGAACATGAACAGGTTCAGATAAGCGGTGATATAGGTTTCACAGATGCAAGCAGCCTGCTCGAAGCTGACCGATGCTGGAATCGGCATGGTATGTCCTTCGAGCGCGAGCGCATACTCGGCGTAACCGCCGCCTCCAACCAATGCCACCACGCGATCGCCGGTCTTGAAGCGGGTGACGTTACTGCCGACTGAATCGACCGTGCCAGCGACTTCGAGGCCAAGCACCTCGGAATCACCTGGCGGCGGCGGGTAGTTCCCCTGCCGCTGGATGACGTCGGGACGATTCACCGAAGTCGCGCTTACGCGGACCAGGATTTGATCATCAGCGGGCGAGGGGGTCGCGATATCGCTCAATTCCATCATTTCGGGGCCGCCGAAATCGCGCAAGGTAATTGCTTTCATAAGTCTGCCTGGGATTTTCCTGAATTATCGATAATGGAACGATATATGAATACCGGGTCATTTCCAATCGGTAAGCAAAGTTCATGAGCCTGACATCAGTGGTGTTTCGGGCACAGTCTCCTATACTCATAAGCCGAGCATAATTTAGTCGATAATGGTTACCTTGGAACAGTCCTGACCGGATATTCTTTATATTTTTAACCGGTTAGCAGCAAGTAATCAGCGGGGTTGGGGCCGATGCCTGGAAATTTGAAACTGAATGAAAATCGAGCTTATTGCCGAGTAATGATTAACCTCAAACAGCACTATAAAACCCTGGTCACTGCGGCGACACCATTACCCCTGGTGATCCACAAACCGGCGCTGCTTAAAATTTGGCTGTTAAGACGCTCGAAAGAGCGTTTGATTTTACTCACCGGACTACTGGTTTTACTCTTATTCGCTGGTCCGATCAGTCAGAGCCTGGTGGACCTCTGGTACCCGCTGAACCAGGATTCGTTCAAGACCAATGTCCAGGATTTTTTTAATTCTCCCATTCTTCGAGAACTGGAAAAACTCCGCGACACCCGTTATTGGCAAATGTGGCTGGTTTTCTGGTCCCTGGGATTGGCCACCGCCGCTATTGTTTTGATTCTTGATTTACCACGCACTATTCGCGAGGGGGAACGAAAAGGTAGCGAAGATAACGGCCTGTCTACAGAGCTCGCAAAAACAAGAGCTGTTTCCAGGGCGCCCAAAAAGGTTCGCCATGTCGGGGCCAACCAACGCTATCGTATCGACAGGGCAATAGCGAGCGGTGGAGCCGGGATCGTTTACCAGGCACATGATACCGTGTTGGGGCGACAGGTCGCACTGAAGGAATTATTGGAAGACCTGGCCTCGGATGCAGAGCAGGCGGAGCGATTCAAGATTGAGGCGAGAGCCCTGGCTTTATTGAATCACCCCTGCATCATGCCGATCCATGACTTACTTGAAGAGAATGGCCGACTTTGGCTGGTTATGGAATTGCTCACCGGGGGATCCCTGGGCGACTTTATTGAAAGAGGTGGTATCCAGGATATTAATCAGTCTGTCGACATCGTTAAAGGTATCGCTTCGGGTCTGGGATTTGCCCATCAGCATGGGTTTATCCATCGGGACATCAAGCCGGAAAACATACTGTTTGCTGACGACGGAACGTTTCGAATTACCGATTTTGGTATTGCCAAGCATCAAGACGCCAGGGTAAAAACCAGCAACGGGCTTATTCTCGGGTCTCCGGGATATATGAGTCCTGAACAGGCGGCGGGAGAGGATGTTGATCCGCGTTCTGACATCTATTCATTGGGTATTACGATGTACCAGATGCTCACCGCAGAGCTGCCGTTTCAGGGTGATACCAGTGCTGTGATGGCGCAACACATCACCAAACCCGCACCGTCACCGTCAGCGCTCAATGGATCCATCAGCAAAGCGTTGAACAGGGTGATATTGAAAATGCTCGCTAAACAACCCGAAGACCGTTTTCAGACAACTGCGGAGTTGATCGACGCGCTGAATTCCTTGAGCAAGGGACGGGCCTGATTATAACTCCGGCAAGATTCGATTTAGCGTCAACAATAGGCCTATATAGTGAGGCTTTGGCTATTAATTGTAATAGTTCAGATCAGGGTATATTTGCTATCATGTTCGAAAAATTTAACAGAGATTATTCATGACTCAAAAGAAGCTTGAACTAGCAGTCTATATATCCGCGCTAATGCTCGCTATTGGCGTGTTTTTACCCATTACAGAATTGCCGGCATATGGCGAGGTTAGCTATAACAGGATTTCGTCGATTGAATCGTATCTGGTAGTTTTGTTTGCATTATCAGGGCCCGCTTTTATTTTCCTGGGTAAAGTAAAATTATTAAAATTTTCCCCATTAGGTGCATGGCTGATTCTTTTGTTTCCTGCATTTAAGAGCCTGTTTAAATCTGGTGATAGTAGTTTTGTAGGTGAGGTTGTCAGTGAAGCATCATCTGTGATGCAGGATTTTGCCGGGAATTTGTTTCTGAACATACTTGATTTTAGTTGGGGCGGTTTTGTTTTTTTAATTGGGCTGATTGTATTTTCAATTTCGAGTGTGATTCGATCAGTAAAATGAAGCCATAAAACCAGCCGTTCAGGTGAGAGTATGTCTCACAATGTCAGTAGTATTTGATATGGGTTGTTACATATTAAGGTTGTCCATATGAATTCTTAATATTGCAGACCATGCCCTAGTTTTGTCTTCGCATCGAGATATACTCGGCGGTTCGACGCCTGCGGGCGGTATCTGGAAACGACATATTTATGAGTGATCGCATCGACATAAGCGGTCTTAGCGTTGATCGCGGGCTGCATGACCTGGTTGAGGAAATCTCGGTTGGCACCGGGGTGGAAGCCTCGGCGTTCTGGCAATCTCTGGCCGATATCATAACCGAACTCGGAGCTCAGAATCGGAGCCTGCTGGAAAAACGCGATCAGCTGCAGACCCAGATCGACGCATGGCACAAGTCTAACCAGGGACCGCTCCAACCTGGTCAGTACAAGGCCTTCCTGCAGGAGATTGGCTACCTGGTTCCCGAGTCGGGTGCCTTCCAGGTCACTACCGAAAATGTCGACGATGAGATTGCGGTGATCGCCGGTCCGCAACTGGTGGTGCCGGTGGATAATGCGCGCTACGCGCTGAACGCTGCCAATGCTCGCTGGTATAGCCTGTACGATGCGCTCTACGGCACCGATATCATTCTTGAGGTGGAAGGCTGTAAAAAGACGGCGAAGTACAACCCGGTCCGGGGCCAGCAGGTAATCCATTACGCGCGCGATTTCCTCGATCATGCGGTGCCGCTGGCGACCGGTAGCCATTCCTACGCGGTGCGTTACCAGGTGATGTCCGGCAAGCTCATCGTGGTGATGGGCGATGGCAGCACCACCGAGCTCGGCTGGCGTGAATGTTTCGTCGGCTACCGCGGTGATCCCGATCAGCCCAGCGCTATACTGTTGCGCCACAATAATTTGCATATCGAACTGTTGATCGGTGAAGGGTTTTTTATCGGGCAGGGCGATCTCGCCAACATCTACGATATCAATCTTGAATCCGCGGTCACCACGATCATGGATTGCGAGGACTCGGTGTCAGCGGTCGACGCCGAAGACAAGATCAGGGTCTACCGTAACTGGTTCGGCCTGATGAAAGGCGACCTCAC
>QNFD01000304.1 GCA_003645435.1 Gammaproteobacteria bacterium
GATGGTGTTCCGCCAGAGAAGGTATATGAAGTGCTTTCCACCAAGGCGGGGATGATGCGCGCGATTGATAAAATTCGCGAGTTGAAGCCCCACATCGCAGTATTCTGGGGTTCCGGCGCGCAGCAGGCTCAACTCATGAAGGATGCCGAGGTGGATATGAGCACCGGTTGGAACGGCCGCTTTGATAATGCCAAAAAAGACGGTGCCAAGGTTGGTTATACCTTTAACCAGGCTATGTATGATTTTGACTGCATGGCGATGCCCAAAGGTGCTCCAAACAAGGCCACTGCAATGAAATTTTTAGCAGAAATTTCCAAGCCTGAATACCAGGCCAACCTGCCTTTTCATATCACTTATGGCCCGACCAACAAGAAAGCCTACGAGATGACCACGGCATCGAAAGAACTAATCGAATCCTTGCCTTCGCATCCCAAAAATGTCCCTCTAATGCTTCCTGTGAGCCTGGACTTTTATGCCAAGCATAGAACCGAAGCCCTCGAGCTTTACATGGAACTCCTGAGCGAATAATTACAGGCCAAAGGGTTGCCGGGTAGATACCCGGCAACCACGGCGAAAGGGGCTTTATTGTGACCAGTCATGCTGATAACCGGTCGTCAGAAACTTCGACTGCGCTGCCGATTCATATACAGGGTCTTACCAAAAAATTTGACCAGTTCTACGCACTGGATTCGGTAGACCTCGAGGTCCGAAGCGGCGAGTTCCTGACCCTGTTAGGGCCATCGGGCTCAGGAAAGACCACGCTGTTGATGGCGATTGCCGGATTCAACAGACCCGATGCGGGAAGTATTCGATTTGGTGACGAAGAGATGATTCTTACGCCACCGCATCGACGCAATGTCGGCATGGTATTTCAGAGCTATGCCCTGTTTCCACACATGTCGGTCGCAGAAAATGTCGCATTTCCACTGAAACTGCGCCAGGTCGACGCTAAAGAAAGCGCCGAGCGCGTTGCAGAAGCACTGGCAACCGTGCAGTTGTCCGAACTTGGCGATCGAAGCATAGACCAGCTTTCCGGGGGGCAGCGGCAACGAGTGGCGCTCGCTCGCGCTTTCGTGTTTCGCCCACGCATCCTGTTGATGGACGAACCGCTTTCCGCGCTGGATAAAAAATTGCGCGAGCAAATGCAAATCGAACTTAAACACCTGCACGAAAAGTTGGGTGTAACCACTGTTTATGTCACCCACGATCAGCGCGAAGCCTTAACCATGTCGGATCGTATCGCAGTAATAAATGACGGTAAACTGGCCCAGGTTGGCACGCCTCATGCTATATATAACCAGCCGGCAACCCCGTTTGTTGCCGACTTCATCGGCGAATCAAGCATGCTTCCGTTGAAGCGCGATAACGCCGGTAAATTGTTTTTCGAGAACCATCTTATCGCCGACGAGTATGCTGCGGATCCAGGCGCCGAATGCTCGCTGGTGATTCGTCCCGAGCGCTTGTTTGTGATTCGAGACGAAGTCACCGATACCGATCAAACTATCGTGTTCTCCGGTGCGGTGCGTGAATTCGTATACCAGGGAGAGACTGCGTTTGCGCAGATGTCGATAAGCGATAAATACGATTTATCGTTCCGTTTCGGCACCGATTCTGCATCGTCCGGGAACGATATGCGGCCCGGAGATCAGATCTCCCTGGGTCTGAATCGACGTGACGTCATCATTATTCCACCGGCCGGAGAGCGATGAGCCCGTCCATGGAAAGTGAGATCGCGGCCGATCTGCCGAACCAAAAAAGCCTCAGGGTTCAGGGCGAACGGGAGCAATGGATGCTGCTCAGCCTGTCAACGCCAGCATTGCTGGCGATCGTGCTGATAGTTGTTATCCCGGTAGGGTGGTTGTTCTATCTGTCTTTTATCGGCAGCGACGGCCAACTATCGCTCGAAAATTACCAGAAAATGATCCAGTACAAGTCGTACGCACGCGTATTCCTGACCACTTTTCAGGTCAGCCTCCTGACCACGCTGCTGTGCATTCTGATTGGTTACCCCCTGGCTTATTTTCTCGCAATTTTACCGCAACGAATGGCGGGCTTTTTCATGCTGGCGGTGTTGTTGCCGTTTTGGACTTCTCTACTGGTGCGCACCTATGCGTGGCTGGTTCTGCTTCAGAGGAATGGAATACTGAATGATCTTGCGATCTCCGCGGGTATCTGGGATTCGCCGGTCAAGCTGGTTCATAATATGACCGGTACGCTCATAGGTATGGCCCATATCATGCTGCCTTTTCTTGTTTTACCGCTTTACGGGTCTATGCGGAAAATCGAACGCGACATGATGCACGCGGCTTCCAATCTCGGCGCGTCGCCGATACAGGCATTCTGGAAGGTGTATTTTCCGTTATCGCTATCGGGTATGGTGGCCGGATCCTTAATTGTGTTCGTTCTTTGTCTCGGGTTTTATGTCACGCCCGCGGTTCTCGGTGGCGGTCGCGTGGTGATGGTGGCTACCCAGATCACGGCGATACTGGAAAACCAGTTCAACTGGGGGGCGGCAAGCGCGCTCGGCGTCGTCCTGTTGATTGCGACTATCATTATCTTATATCTGGCAGCACGGTTTCTTAAACTCGATGCCGCGCTTTTCGGTAAACACTGACATGCGTTGGTGGCACAAACCAGCATCGGATACCCAGATTACCCATGGAAATCGGCTGTGGCTGTACGTGCTTGCCGCGATCATCATGCTGCTATTGGTTATTCCGACCTTTATCGTCATCCCGATGTCTTTTTCGGATTCCCAGTATCTGGAGTTCCCGCCCAGCAACTGGTCTGCTCGCTGGTATCACGTGTATCTCGAATCACCAAAGTGGATGCGCGCCACTGTCACCTCGTTGCAGGTTGGGGTATTAACGATGTTGTTGGCAACCCCGCTAGGAACCATGGCCGCTTATGGGCTTTTTGTATCCGGGCACCGGGCCGCCAGGGCAATTTTCATGTTTCTTATTACGCCGATGATCGTGCCGGTAATCCTGATCGCGATTGGGACTTTCTACGCCTATGGACGTGTTGGCTTGAATAATACAATTTTTGGGCTGGTGCTGGCGCATACGGTGCTGGCGGCCCCGCTGGTCATGATCGTCATCACCTCGGCGCTTCGAAACTATGACCTGGACCAGGAACGTGTTGCCAGAAGCCTGGGAGCAACCAGAGTAAAGGCGTTTTTCGTCATCACCTTGCCGCAAATTAAATTTTCGATCGTGACTGCGGCGCTATTGTCTTTTCTCACCTCTTTTGACGAGGTTATCATTGCGATATTTGTTTCCGGTGGAAAGAACGCAACGCTTACGAAACACATGTTCGCTGCGTTACGTGATTTTATCGATCCGACCATCGCCGCCATTTCCACGATTATGATCCTGGTCTCGACAACACTGTTACTGGCCACGCAATTCATTGGGTCGCGTAAAAAATAGTACTTCTGTGGGTACTGACAAGTTAACTACCTTTCGGCGATAAACCCCGGATGAAAAATTCATCAATGTACAAAAGATATCGCTTCCCAGCTGAAATAATTCAATATGCCGTTTGGCTCTATTTTCGATTCAATCTTAGTCACCGAGATATTGAAGTTATATTGGCTCAGCGTGGAATTATTGTAAGTCGAGAATCGATTCTGTTAAATTGCATCCAAAAGTGACCCTGTTTTGCAGGCCCTTACCTGTTGGCAATCACTTCTGCTAACAGGCAGAGTATTTCGTACATCAAAGTAGCGCCTACCAATGCCGTGTTACCGCTGGGGTCGAAAGGCGGAGCGACCTCTACCACATCGCCGCCAATCAGATTGAGATTGCGCAAGCCCCGCAGCAGGGCAAGCGCCTCAATGGTTGTAATGCCGCCGATTTCCGGCGTCCCTGTTCCCGGTGCATATACAGGATCAAGACCGTCCACATCGAAGGAAATATAAGTGGGTCCATCACCGACGACCCGACGCGCCTCCTTGATGACAGCGTCCACACCTATTTGGGTGAATTCTTCCATGAAAATAACC
>QNFD01000305.1 GCA_003645435.1 Gammaproteobacteria bacterium
AAACATAGTTACCGATAACCCAACCCTGCTCATTTTTGCCTACTGCACCACCAAAAGTTTTAGCCACTAGTTGATGACCAAAGCAGGAGGCGACGATTTGCTTGTTAGCCTTATTCACATCCACTAATAACCGTGACAATTGCCCGATCCAGTCATCATCGTCATGCACACTCGCCGGGCTGCCGGTGAACAGGAAAGCATCATAATCGTCTATCGACTCCGGAAACTCATACATGGAAACAAAGTAGGTATCGAAAGCAGCCTGCGGGTTTACCGGCGCCAGTAAATCGATAAATTTTTGCGCGTCGGTGATGCCTTCATCGTCGGCCCAGTAGGACTCGGGCACCGCGTCGAGGATCGCGATTTTGACCGGTTTATCAAGCACGTATTAATTCTCCGAATATCGAATTCAACTTATCGCTAACTTACCATTTTCTGATTTCAGGTTACAATTGAATTCTGCGGGAATAGTGGTTAAATCGATAGATAAACCTGGTTAAGCTGGAGAAAATTGAATGACACCTGAAGAATTTCGCGAGGCGGGACACCGCCTGATCGACTGGATTAGCGACTATCGAGAAGGCATCGAGCAGATGCCCGTGCGTGCCCAGGTTGCTCCGGGCGATATCAGAAATAACCTTCCAGATATACCGCCACAGCAGCCGGAGTCTCTAGAAGCCTTGCTCGGAGATCTGCAGGATATAATCCTACCCGGCATCACCCAGGTACAACACCCGATGCATTTCGGCTGGTTTCCTTCAAATGCTTCACTGGCCTCGGTGCTCGGAGACATAGCCAGTTCGGGGCTCGGCACGCTTGGCATCTCATGGGAAAGTTGCCCCGCACTAACCGAAGTTGAAGAGGTAGTCTGCGACTGGTTACGCCAGTTAACCGGTCTATCCAGTCAATGGGAGGGCTCAATTCAGGATACCGCGTCGACCGCCTGCCTGACTGCTTTGTTGGTGGCGCGCGAAAAAGCCAGCGACTTTTCAGAGAACAGGGGTGGTTTACAGGCCGAACCGAAACCACTCATCGTCTACAGCACAGAGGAGGCACATTCATCGGTCCGCAAAGCCGCGCTGCTGGCTGGTTTTGGCAACGATAATTTACGCATGGTCAAGGTTGATACGAATACTCACGCCATGTCTACCGCTGACCTCGAAACCTGCATTGAAAGGGATCTTGCGAATGGATGTGCGCCAGCCGCTATTATTGCGTCGATAGGTTCCACCGGCGTGACCGCGATCGACCCGCTTGAACAAATAGCAAAAATTGCCAGTCATCATGACATCTGGTTGCACGTAGACGCGGCAATGGCCGGCAGTGCCATGTTATTGCCCGAGTGCCGATACCTGTGGCAAGGCGTCGAAAACGCCGATTCTATATCCTGGAACCCGCACAAATGGATGGGCACAATTCTTGATTGTTCACTGTTCTATGTGCGCGATCCGCAACTTTTAATCCGCGTGATGTCGACCAATCCGAGTTACCTGCGCTCCAGCGTCGACGATGAGGTCACCCAGTACCGCGACTGGGGTATCCCGCTCGGGCGTCGATTTCGCGCTTTAAAACTATGGTTCCACTTACGCCTCGATGGCCCGGACGCAATTCGCGATCGATTGCGCCGCGACCTCGATAATGCAAAATGGTTTGCCGAGCAGGTAGATAAGACTGCAGACTGGGAGGTACTAACTCCGGTAACCCTGCAAACTATTTGTATTCGCCACCAACCCGCCGGGCTTGAAGGTGAAGCACTCGATGCGCATACGCTCAACTGGGTTGGCAAAATCAACCAGTCGGGAGAGGCATTTATGAGTCCCTCGCAACTTGACGGTCGCTGGATGGTGCGAGTATCGATTGGGGTGGAGGCGACAACACGCGAACACGTACAAAAACTATGGGATCTAGTCCAGAACACCGCCATAGACTGTTATCAAACTGTCTAAACCAGCTAAATTAATGTTTACTGGTTAAATTGAAAAGACATCTGATTTAAAAGGCGATACATTACGCCAATTCTGAAATCACTACCTTTAGCGGCGAAAATCAATGGCAAAAATTACCTGGAAAACCGAGGACGGAAACGAGATTTGCGTCGACGTCAAAGACGGTCTTAACCTGATGGAAGCAGCTACTGCTAACAATGTACCGCATATCGAAGGCGAGTGCGGCGGTTGCCTGTCCTGTGCTACCTGTCACGTTTTCGTCGACGAAACCTGGTTTTCGAAAACGGGTGAAATCGACGATATAGAAGATACCATGCTGGAGATGACCGATGTCGAGCGCGAACATAATAGCCGTCTCAGTTGCCAGATTATCGCATCCCCGGAACTGGACGGGTTGATCCTCTACGTACCCGAACCCGAGTAATTTCCAGTGCAAGAGCCAATCGTCATCGTCGGTGCCGGGCAGGCCGCCGCCTCTTTCGCATCCCGCCATATCGCCCTCGGTAACAGGACTGGGCTACTGTTAATTGGCGACGAACCTGAACCTCCCTACCAGAGACCCCCGCTGTCAAAGAAATACATGTCAGGGGAACTCGAAAAAGAACGTTTGTTCATCCGCCCCGAGCAGTGGTATTCCGAGCAGGGAATTACGACTTTTTTCGGAACCAGGGTAGTTGCTATTGAACGCAATCGGAAGCAGGTTGAAACCACCAATGGCGACACATTCGGCTACGACAGACTGCTGTTGTGCACCGGGTCGAGCCCAAGAAAGCTACCTGCCGCGATCGGCGGCGACCTGGCTGGCGTTTATACGCTACGCAATATTGCCGATGTCGAGGCAATGGCGCCTGAATTTCAACCCGGCCGTAAACTTTTAATCGTTGGCGGTGGCTACATCGGGCTTGAGGCTGCCGCGGTAGCACGAAAACTGGGCCTCGAAGTTACCCTGCTGGAAATGGCAGAACGCATTCTGCAACGCGTCGCAGCACCTGAAACCTCGGACTTTTTTCGAAACCTGCATCAAGGCCATGGAGTTGATATCCGTGAATCGACTCAACTCGCGGGTCTGCTGGAGGACTCGGGCCAGGTTGTTGGCGCTGAACTAGCAGATGGTGAACAAATTCAGGCCGACCTGGTGCTGGTCGGCATCGGTGCTACCCCAAATAGCGAGCTCGCTGAAAAATGCGGCCTGGACTGCAATAACGGTATTGTCGTCAACGATATCTGCCAGACTTCTGATCCGAACATTTATGCCGCTGGTGACTGCAGCAACTTCCTCCGTAATGGACAGTCCATTCGCCTGGAGTCGGTGCAAAACGCTGCCGACCAGGGTGATTTAATTGCCCGCGTACTGGCGGGCGAAGATGTAAGATACAATGCGCTACCCTGGTTCTGGTCCGACCAGTACGATTGCAAACTGCAAATAGCGGGATTGAATATCGGCTATACCGAAATCGTGCTGCGCCCGGGTACCAAACCTGGAGGACAATCGATCTGGTACTATGCAAAAGACCGGTTGATCGCGGTGGATGCGATGAACGATCCACTGGCTTACGCAATGGGAAGGAAAATTATCAGTGCTGGCTTGCACCCTTCGCCCCAACAGATTGCCGATACCGGTGTTGATTTGAAATCGCTGGCAAAGTAAACCACTTCTACATTCGGGATCGCGACATTGCGATAAAGACGACGAATCCCATTGCCACCACCATTACAGCCGGAAACCCGGCCGGGCCGAAGAGTTCGATCGCGGCACCCGCGAGCGGCCCCCCCGACATGGTGCCCATTTCCCATGTCATCACGAATGCGGCATTTGCCGAGGCCATACCCTGATGCTGAAATCTCATGCCGAGTAGCGAGAGTCCCGCGGTATAAACACCATAGGTCACCCCACCACCAACGAATAACACCAGGTATAGAAGCCACTGCTGATTGATTGACAGGTGCATGGCCACGGTACTAATCATCGACAACAGGGCGAGACCGGCAATCACCTTGTGGCGGTCGAAGCGATCCACTGCCCAGCCCACC
>QNFD01000306.1 GCA_003645435.1 Gammaproteobacteria bacterium
AAATCGCGCGGCGGAGGAATCAATCCCTGCTGGGCGTGGCTTTTGCCATCGCCCTCGTCGCCATGGCAGACGGAACAGAAATCATGATAAAGTGCGGCGGAATCGATTGCCTGGGCATGGACGCCAAAAGCAAGTAACGTGCAAGCTGACATTATCAAAATAAAAGTCGTTTTCATTGGTGAGCACCTGTGTCAATTTCAGAATCCGGTTAACCGGATGTTATGCTAAAGCGGATATAATAATGCCAAAGTACACATGTTCGAGCAAAAATAATGCCAAAACTGGCACATCTCTTGCTTTATATATTCGAATTATTCAATATCCTGGTCGTTCCCATGCATAAATCGGTTCCATCATTTTCTCTGTACATTTGCGGCTTACTGCTTTTATCGCTGGCCGGCTGCGCCACCACGGAAAAGGGAGAGCCGCCGGAACTGCCCGTATTTCCATCACCCCCGGATGAGCCGCGCTTTTATTACGAGCGAAGTTTCCTCGGCAGCGTCGATGTCGAGATTGAGTCGGAGGAATCCGTGTTCCAGCGCGTGATTACCGGGGCCGTGCGCCTCGGTACGGGCATGGGGAAACCTTTTGGAGTGAGCGTTCATCAGGGCCGCGTTTTTGTCAGCGATACGGTCAAGCGCACGGTTCTCGCGTTCGATGTCCCGCAAGCCCGTTTCTTTGAAATAGGCACTGAAAGTCCCGGGGAGCTGAGCAAGCCGATGGGGCTCGATGTCGATTTGCAGGGCAATCTCTATGTATGCGATGCCGCGCTAAAACAAGTGTTGATGTACGACCGCGATGGTAATTACCTGCGCCGCTTCGGCGAGCCCGAGTGGTTCGACCGACCCGCCGGATTGACCGTTGACCCCAGCGGGGAACGCGTCTTCGTGGTCGATACGGGAGGCGTGGCAAGCAAAAGGCACCAGGTGAACGTTATCGACACAAAGTCCGGAGAGCTATTGCGTACGATCTCCACGCGAGGTAGTGCAGAGGGCGAGTTGAATCTCCCGCGCGATGCAACCATCGCCGAGGATGGCAACCTGTATGTCGTCGATGGTGGAAATTTCCGTATTCAGGTGTTCAGCCAGCAGGGTGAATTCCTCCGAACATTTGGTGCAATCGGCCGCCGCAGCGGCCAGTTTTCGAGGCCCAAGGGAATTGGCGCCGATAAAGATGGCAATATTTATATCGCCGATACCGCGTTCGGTAATTTTCAAATATTCGATGCGCAAGGCCGTTTGCTGCTGGCGGTGGGTTTGCGCAGTTCGACTCCGGGACCGGCGACCTTCATGCTGCCCGCCGGCCTGGCCGTTGACGAAGACGGACGAATCTACATGGTGGATCAGTACTTTAGAAAAGTGGACGTTTTCCGGCCGGTTTCGCTGCCTGACGATCAGGGATGGCTGGTTTATAAACCGGAAACAAGCCAATAGCAATAAATCCACCCGTGGGAAAAACGTTGATATTTGGACTGGCTCGATTTTTGCAGGATTAGATAGGATTGTTTAATTAATTCAGGCTTGAATATTATGAAACATAAGTTAACGATATCCGGATGGGTTGTTCCGCTTGCATTACTGGCAATGGTTCATTTACCGGGATGTTCCGACTCAAGTGTTGATTCATCGGCCCAGGACGACGCGGACAAAAGCGTCGTGTCGACAGCGCCGGCCGAGGAAAAAGCGCTCGCCAAAGTGCCGGCACAGAACAATGGGACGGTGAAGTCGAACCAGAAAGCGGGCGGTTACTCTTATCTGGAAGTCGATATCGGCGGAGAGGTGTTTTGGCTGGCGACGGCCATTTCCAGCGCCCAACCGGGTGACAAAATTGCATGGAAAGATCATGCCATGATGGCAAATTTCACCAGCAAGGCGCTCGGCCGGACATTTAAACAGATTCTATTTGTAGCGCGGGTGATACCCGAATCAGAGCTGGCAAGCCGGGCACACAGCGGTACCGTCATAAATTCGATGACCTCGGCCGGATACAGCTATATCCAGGTCGAGGAGAATGGCGCGCAGGTATGGCTTGCTGCTCCCGAGACCCCCATCGAACCCGGCCAGTCCATCCGCTGGGATGGCGGGGCGCCGATGCGTAATTTTACCAGCCAGAGCCTGAATCGAAGCTTTGATGAGATTTTCTTCGTCAGTGCGATTCATCTGCCCTGATTTAAAGCTGAAGCCGGCCAGGTGAAAAGGGGTGGGCGCCTTAACGGCGCCGCCCCTTTTTACTTTTCCACCCAACCGAGTACTCTCCACAAAACAAGAAAAAACCTTGGTTTATTCTCAAAGTCGGGATAAAAATTTGCCGCATAACAGGCTCACCGGCATTTAAATAGCACCCGCCACGGTTTTTTATTCGCCTGTAAATTATTGAATTATAAGTACTAAATAATTTTACGGGCACGTTGATCGCAAATGAGAAAAGACTTGGCATGAAAACTGCATTAACACAAGTGTAAGTTTAATTAACCGAGGAAAAGATGATGAAAACTTATCTCTTAAAATTGCAATCGCTAGGCATCGCCATGGGCTTAACGCTCGGCGCGGTGATGGTGTTGAGCATGTTTGCCTGGACAACCGCCAGCGCGGCTGTCGCCAATACGCCCCACAACCTGAGTTCATCCGGAACAGGACCTAATACTTTTAGTGGAACCACTGAAGTATGCGTGTTCTGCCATACGCCGCACGGTGCCGATGACTCCGCCGCAGTACCATTGTGGAATAGAACCCTGGCGTTGCCAACCGCATATACCACCTACGATACACTGGGAACTACCAGCCTGGATGGCGCCACGGCGCCGGTAGGTTCGGTTTCAATCGCCTGCCTGTCTTGCCATGACGGCACCCAGGCGATGGATGCGCTTTTGAATGATCCGGGTTCCGGTGCGGTTGTTGCATCTTTTACCGGTGGCACCTGGACAGGAAATGACAGGCCACAGGGTATCGCTGATCTTACCCAGGTTCTTACCGATGACCACCCGATCGGCATTCAATACGGTGGCGGCGGTATTACTACCTCTTTACTTGTAGGGCCGACAGATGATCCCGATTTTATCGTACCCGCAAACGACTTAATCAACGGCACTACAGTATGGTGGGTTGATACTAATGGTGGAACTGCCGCTCGAGAGAAAACCGATATGCAACTGTACACCCGGACGGAGGCGTCTGTTGCCGGAGGTGCACAACCATTCGTCGAATGTGCCAGCTGCCATGATCCGCACTCAGAGACTCCAGACCTGTTCTTGCGGGTGTCAAATGACGCGAGCGCAGTATGCCTGGCATGCCATGTCAAGTAAGGCGGTATAGAACTGACTGAGAGTTCTACATTGTCGCCAGAACCATTCCCCCCATCGTCGTTGACGATGGGGGAAATTTGGCGTCATTGGCGTGTATGATGTTAAAAATCAATCAAATCGAATTACCGAGATAGCGCCCATGTATAAAGCGATCTTAAGCATTACCCTGGCCATAACGATGATGCCTTTCAATGTGGGCGCCAATGAACAGGGATTAACCGCCACGCAGAGCGATATTTTTGCCAGGATTGACGATTTGACAATCACCGCGAATGAGTTTGAGAGTATTTTTAACAGCGCCGTCCAACATAAATATTACCACGGCCGCGTACCCGAAGAGGAACTGCTGAAATTCAGGCAAAAAGTGGCCGAAGATATCGTCATCCAGGTAATCGTACATCGGGATGCACTGAATCGGGACCTGCAGCCCGATCATGAAAAGATTGCCCAGGGGATCGATGACTATAATACCAAATATGCCAACAGCCCCGAATGGCAGAATCGGCGTGAACAGGTTATCCCGCTGATGACCAAAAGACTCGAAAGACAGAACCTGCTCGAGAAAATGGAGGCAAAAATAAAAGACATAGCCCAACCGCAAGCGGATGAAGTTGCCGAATATTATCAGCAGCACGCGCAGAAATTCACCGAACCCGAACGCATATGGAGTTCGGT
>QNFD01000307.1 GCA_003645435.1 Gammaproteobacteria bacterium
AAGGCGATATGGTCGCTCCAGTAATTGCCGACACCGTTCTCTGACCACTCCAGTAGCCGCGTACCGACATACTTTACCTGCATTCGGTTGCCGTCAAAACTATTACTGAAAATACTATTGTCCTCCGACCCGGCGGTAAAATGCACCCCTATATCACAGCCGCGAAAGCGATTTCGCTCGATGCTGTTAAAGTGAGAATTATAGATAAACAGGCATTTTTCCGGACCGCCATTAACGTCATTACCTACGATTTCAGAATCATTCGTGAAATTAAGGAATAAGCCCTTGTCACGATCATCAATCGAGACATTGTTGGATATCTCAAGATGCGATGAGAACATGATGGCGTAACCCATGTGATTACCGGTCGAGCGGTTATTTTCTACCCGGCTATGGTTGGTATACATGTAGTGAATCGCAAAGCGCAGGTCACGAAAGCGATTATTACGAAATATGTTATCGCGGCTGGTGGTGACAAAAATACCATCACGACCGCCGCTAACATCATTATCCTCGACGATTGAACCAGGCGTGTTCCACAGGTGTATGCCGTTGCCGGCCTCACTGAGGTGTAAATCATCCCGGCCAATAATTCGATTGCCGATGACGCGGGCATCGTTGGGCCCCTTTAAATAGATACCGATCAGGTTAGCCTCGAGATGGTTATTACGAATCAGGGCCCGGTCACCCGCTGCGGTCACGAATATGCCGCTGTCCTCGGTGGAAAGATCCTCTCCCGAACCGGTTATTTTCAAGTTCTGAATACTGACATCGGCAGCCGCAACCACGATTACATGCTGCTCACCATCGCCAACGATGACACTGGCGGCCGGCAATTCCGCGGTGAGACTAATAGCGCGATCAATAGTGATCGGTCCGTGGTAACGCCCCGCGGCCAGAACCAGGGTATCGCCTTCCCCTGCTGCGTTAATAGCCTGCTGTAAACTCCCGGCCCCGGGAGACACGGCCACCCTGGCCGCGCTCGCCGGAACCCAGTAACATGACAGCATTAACGCGCCTATAGCGATAATACCGCCAGTTACTGTTTTCATCTTCCGCTCTCGGATCAAGCCGGTTCAACCAGCATGCGTCCGCGCATTTCCATGTGCAGGGCATGACAGAACCACTGGCAGTAAAACCAGTGTACGCCCGCTCGGTCCGCCTTGAAGGTCACCGATGAAGTAGCCTGCGGGCCGACTTCCATGGCGATGCCGTGATTGGCCAGACAGAATCCATGGGTTAAATCTTCGACACGATCGATGTTGGTGACAATCACGGTTACCTCGTCACCCTGTTTAACGGTGAATTTTTCCATGCTGAAGGTCGGAGCTACCGAGTACATATAGACGCGTACCTTGTTACCATCGCGGACTACTTTACTGTCACTCTCCAGCGTAACCCCGTCTTTCTTTGCCCATTCGCGTGCCTCTGCAAACATCGGGTCGTCCCGGGTCCAGATCTTCGATGGATTGACGATGTCGGTCCGCACGATAATACAATCGTGCGGTTCGGCGAAGGTCGCACTGTCGTGAATGACTTCCATCTTGCCGCTGATATCGATCAACTGTTCATTTTCCGGCTTGAGCGGACCAACATTGATAAACCGGTCTTTGGAAAACTTGTTCATGGATACCAGCCACTTACCATCAGCCTCTTTGGTTTCACCCATTGAAGTATGATTGTGCCCCGGCTGATAGTGCACATCGACCTTATCGAGGAGATAATCAACGCTTTCACCCTTATAGGCACGGATTGCCTTGTCAATATTCCACTTTGCAACCTGGCTATCGAGGAACAGCGTGGTAAAAGCGTTACCCTTGCCGTCAAACGCGGTATGCAGCGGTCCCAGTCCCAGCTCCGGTTCGGCAACTACCGTATCGCGAGGTTTGATCTTGTCGTCGAACAAGTCCGGCAATCGGGTCAGATCGATCACGGTTACCGTCGGTGACAGTTTACCGGCAATCATCAGATGCCTGCCATCGGGTGCGGTGTTACAACCGTGGGGGCTATTAGAGACGGGGATATAGCGGGTGTAGCTTGAACCTTTACGGCCATCGAGTACCGGTATACCGTTCATCTCGGTATAGTCGCCACTTTTGACACCCGCCTCGATGCGCTTGATGTCGAACATCACCGCCCAGTCCTGCTCGTTGGCGGTCATCTGCGCGAGATTGATGCCCTCTTCCGAGTTGTAACAGGTAGAAAATGCATACAGGCCCTGGTAGTCCGCGTCACAGTTGTCCAGGTTACCATCGACTATGACCTGCCATGCGACTTTCATCGTGTCGCCATCGATAGCCGAGAAAATGGCATGGTATTTTTCCGGCTCATCTAGAATCGAACCATCGTTAGGCAACGGCACGCGATGCTCGCCATTCGCAAAAACGTAACCGGTTCGTGGAAATTTCTGCGGTCGCATGCCGTGGATATCCGACGCGTTCGGGACTTCAACTATCTTGTCGACCTTCATCACGTCGCATCGAATTCGAGCAACCCGGGTATTGGCCTTGTCATTGATAAACAGGTAACGACCATCGTAGGTGCCATCGGTGAACGACATGTGGGGATGGTGGGCATCCCCGTTGCTCCAGACTCCACCCTTATCTGCAAGATATTTACGCGTTTCCGGGGTCATACCATCGGTTAATATTTTTATACTTTCGTTGGTTTGGCCCCAGCCGGTTGCGCTGCAGCGGTTAAAAACCGGAATACGCATTAACTCACGCATCGAGGGAACCCCCAGGATTCGTACTTCGCCAGCTTGGCCGCTACTCCAGAAGCCGTAGTACTCATCGAGATCGCCCGGAGCCACGTTCGCATGGTTGTCCGCTCCCGCTGCCTGGGCGGTACTCGACAGCAGGCTGCCGCCGATACCGGTCGCCGTCCCTACGCCACCTACTGCTGCAACGCCTAACAGTTGACGCCGTCCCGGATTTTCCAGTTTATTCGATTTGTCTTCTTTTTTATTCATTACTCTCTCCATCATACAGGTTGATAAAAATACTAATCGCCACCATCGGTCGGGACTGGTTGCGTGGTTGTTGAACTGCTTTTGTTAGCTGTCGGCAAGTCCACTGATACCGAGTTGCCCCCGGACCACTGTGCTCGTCGTTCGCGCTTTTTTCGGCTGGTTATCATGACCGGACAAATCTGGTCATCGTGATAAAGCTTTTGACAGTGCAGGCAGTAGTGGCACTCGTTAGGATTGATATTGCCTTCAGGATGAATCGCGCCAACGATGCACTGGTTGGCGCAGGTATGACATGGCTGGCCGCAGTCGCGGTAACGCTTTAACCAATCGAACATGCGCAGCCGCGCCGGTATCGCCAGTGCCGCGCCCAACGGGCACAGATAACGACAATAAAAACGCTCGATAAAAATACCGGGTAGAATCAGTAGTAATGCGAAAAGAACAAACGGCCATTCGCGCATAAACTTGAGGATAATAACGGTCTTGAATGGTTCCACCTCGGCGAAATATTCCGCCCAGGCAAGTGAGTGCAAAGACACCCCAAACAACAGTAAAAAAATAACATACTTCACTGCCCAGAGCCGTTCGTGTACACCCCATGGCAGCACGACTTGCTTGACTCGAAGTGCCTGCGCGGCCTTGTTAATCAATTCCTGCAAGGCCCCAAAAGGGCACAACCAGCCACAGTAAGCACCGCGGCCCCAGAATAAAAGGGAAATAATCACGCTGCCCCAGAGGATGAAAATCAACGGCTCCATCAAAAAGTAAGTCCAGCTGAAACCGCTCACAAGAGAACTGAACACGGTAATGATATTGACTACCGAAAGCTGTGCATTGGCATAAAAACCAAGCCCGAACAGCGTGATGGATAAAAATATGATACGCCCCCAGTAAAGCAGCCGCGGTCGCTGGGCAACCCAGTTTTGAGAAAAGAACGCCACGGTTAAAACGATTAACAGCAGGGACAGAATAAAGATCTCGGGCAGTTTCTCCAGCCACAA
>QNFD01000308.1 GCA_003645435.1 Gammaproteobacteria bacterium
GTCCGGCGAAATGACTCGATATTGCGATAATGCCGCATATGGTCAGGACTGGCACGGCGACTGACTGCATGCCGATCGCAAGCCCGGCAATCATAACCGTCGCAGGCCCGGTTTCGCCGGCTTTGGCGATGTGTTTTACGGGTTTACCCGCGGTGTAGTACTCGGTTACGAGACCGATAATGATGCCGCCAACGGCACCCGAGAGCACAGCCATCCAGATTCCCGAGGACAATCCGAGCATTGATATGGCTAAATAGGCGATCGCGATAAACAGGATTGAGGCGCCCATGGTACCCATGCGCAGCGCCTTTTCGGGCGATTTTGCCGAGTTTACCTTGACGATGTAAATGCCGCCGATGGAGCAGATCAGGCCCAGTGATGCCAACGCCAATGGCAGGAACATCAGGTCAGCCTGGTTTCCCATGTCGTTGATGGTGGCCATGGTCAGAGTCGATGCGATGGCAATGGTCGCGATCATCGATCCAACGTAGGATTCGAAAATGTCGGATCCCATGCCGGCAACGTCGCCCACATTGTCGCCGACATTGTCGGCAATTACACCCGGATTACGAGGGTCGTCCTCGGGAATACCGGCTTCAATTTTACCCACCAGGTCGGCACCGACGTCGGCGCTCTTGGTGAAAATTCCGCCACCGACACGTGAAAACAGGGCTACCACTGAAGCACCCATCGCGAATCCATGGATAGCGTGTATCGTTTCGGGATCGCCGCTGAACATCAAAAATACGATGCCCAGACCTAACAGGCCTAATGCAGCTACCGAAAGCCCCATGATTGAGCCACCAAGGAAAGCAACCGTAAGGGCGCTGGCGGCACCCTCGTTATGCGCCGCGGTAGTGGTGCGCATATTCGCGCGGGTTGCGGTATTCATACCGATGTAACCGGCAGACCCCGAAGCCAGGGCGCCGAGTAGAAAGCTAAGTGCGGTTTGCCAATCAAGAAAAATATACAGCAATACCATCAACACAGCGGCGAATATAGACAGCATCTTGTATTCGCGTCGCATGAAAACCATCGCGCCGAGATGAATCTGGTTGCCAATCTCGACAACCTTGCCTTCACCTTCCGGATATTTTTTTACCTGGTCATAAGTGTACTTGGCGGCAAACAGTCCCAGCACACCGATAATCGGTGGCAACAGAGTACTTACTTCCATACTTTTCCCCTAAATTTAATGAATATTGTAGTGATTAATGAACAGGCCATACGGGCGGCCAGAAAAATTTTGCGTGCATGATATCGATTTTTGCCCTGGGTTCAAAACCTCTTTCGCAAAAAACGACCGAATCTACTAAAATAAGTGTAAATAATGCCAATCATTGCGATCTAATTGAAAAAACAGGCGTTACACTATTCATCTACCCGCTTTGGTGGTTTAATCTTGTACACTGATTTCCTTTCAGAAATTCAACAGTATATTCTCTCACCCACCCCAGTCCTAGATGTCAAATCGAGTTCAAATAAAAGATGATCACTTCGAATATGGCCTGATCCGGCGTCGATTAATCGTATCTGCCGTCATCGTGCTGGTACTGATAATGATAGTAGTGGGTCGGCTGTACGTTCTGCAGATTCTGGAATACGAGCATTTTTCAACCCTCTCCGATAGCAATCGGGTTCGTATCCGGGCCTTACCGCCAACCCGCGGTTTAATCTATGATCGAAATGGCGTGGTAATGGCTAATAATCTACCGGCTTATCGACTCGAAATCATCCGTGAACAGGTTGACGATATTGACGATACTCTGAACAGACTGAAACAGTATGTTTATTTCAGCGACTACGATCTTAAGCGGTATCGGCAATCTTCGAAGCGGCGTCGACCCTATGAGAGCATACCCTTGCGCCTGAATCTTGACGATGACGAAGTTGCCCGACTCGCGGTCAATTTACACAAGTTCACCGGCGTCGAAATCAATGCCCGTCTGACGCGTAACTATCCCCATGGCGGACATGCGATTCATGCGCTGGGTTATGTGGGTCGTATCGATGAAAAAGACCTCCGGGGAGTTAACGAAATCGATTATGCGGGAACCAGTCATATCGGTAAGCTCGGGCTGGAGAAATATTATGAGAACGTATTACATGGCAGCGTGGGTGTCCAGCAGGTTGAAGTGAATGCCAAGGGCCGTACCCTGCGGGTACTCAATGAAACCCCGCCGGTTTCGGGTAATAATTTGTATCTGACGATCGACTCCAGGTTGCAGAAGGTTGCCGAGGATGCTCTTGGCGATTATACCGGATCGGTGGTGGCAATTGATCCAAACAATGGCGAAATACTGGCCCTGGTCAGTATGCCAATCTTCGATCCAAATCTGTTTGTTAATGGAATCAGTGTGAAAAATTACAGTGCCCTGCGCGATTCGCCCCGTAGGCCGCTGTTCAATCGGGCGCTTGCCGGGCAGTATCCGCCCGGATCGACGGTAAAGCCTTTTTTAGCACTCGCTGGCCTGGAAAGTAATTCTATTACTACGGGCAAGAAACGATTTTGCGGCGGCTATTATATTCTGCCCAAGGAGACAAGAAAATTTCGAGACTGGAAGAAATGGGGACACGGGCTTATGGATATGAAGTCTGCGATCACCCAGTCCTGTGACGTTTATTTCTATGACCTGGCCTATAAAATGGGCATCGACAAGATGTCCCCCTTCCTCGAACAGTTTGGATTCGGTGAAAAAACCGGTATTGACAGCACCGGCGAAAAGAGCGGCCTACTACCTTCTCGCGAGTGGAAACAAAGGACGCAGAGTATGCCCTGGTTTCCTGGTGAAACGCTTAATACCAGCATTGGTCAGGGTTATTTCTTAGTAACACCACTTCAGCTTTCCAGTGTAACCGCAGCGCTGTCCCAGAAAGGCAAAAGGTTTCGACCCCACCTGGTACGTGCTATCGGCCACAACCAGGATGATGAACGGCGTGAAATGGCAGTCGAGGTAGCGGGAGAATACCACGTGATCAAGGCCCAGAATTGGGAACATATTCGGAAATCTATGATAAACGTGGTGCATGGCGCGCGCGGTACCGCGCGTGGAACAAACGTCGGTATAACCTATAAAGTAGCTGGCAAGACGGGCACTGCCCAGGTATTCGGTATCGCCCAGGATGAGGAATACGACGAAGAAACCGTTAGTGAAAAATTACGTGACCATGCATTATTTATCAGTTATGCACCTGCCGAAAACCCCCGCATCGCAGTTGCCGTTATTGTCGAAAACGGTGCACATGGCGGTTCTGTCGCAGCACCAATGGCCCGACTGGTAATGGACGCCTGGTTGCAGGGAGAGTCATGAACCAGTTCCTCGACGATGATAATATCTCGTATACCAAACGATTTCTGGATGCCCTGCGTTTAGACCCGGTATTACTGCTATTACTCAGCCTGCTTTCGATCTTTGGAATGATGTTGTTGTACAGCGCCAGTGGTTCTAACGTTGATCTGATGATGCGTCAGGTCACGCGCCTGGCGATGGCGTTGGTTTTGTTGATTGTTATCGCAAATATGCCGTTACGCGTTTTGAAAAAAGTTTCGCCCTGGATTTATCTACTGGGTCTATTGTTACTACTGGGGGTAATGTTTTTTGGTGAAGTAGGCAAGGGTGCACAACGTTGGCTAGATCTTGGATTTATCCGATTTCAGCCATCCGAAATTTTAAAACTGGCGGTACCTATGATGGTGGCTTCATATTTGGCCGATCGTAGTTTGCCTGTAGGCTGGAAGGCTTTAACGGTATCGGTAATACTGGTAATGATCCCGGTAGTTATGATCGCCCGTCAGCCGGACCTGGGAACCGCAATCCTGGTTGGCAGTGCCGGATTTTTTGTATTGTTCCTGGCGGGTATACGCTGGAAAATTATGCTCAGCCTGGGATTTCTGTTTTCTTTAATGGCGCCCTTGATGTGGAAATTTGTGCTTCACGATTATCAACGCA
>QNFD01000309.1 GCA_003645435.1 Gammaproteobacteria bacterium
CTATGTCGCCCAGTCCGCCGCCGCTTCTTTCAACCCTTCACATACCCTCATCAATCAAACCGTGGAATCCACGGTTCGGCACGGGATACGACCTGAATCCGAAGCCAAGGCAGATGCTCGCAAACTGTACCGTGATCTACAACTGCCGAACCCGGAAAGCATTGGTGAACGCTACCCGCACCAGGTATCCGGCGGCCAGTTGCAGCGCGTCATGACCGCAATGGCAATCTCGCCGCGCCCGGACCTGATAATTTTCGACGAACCCACGACCGCGCTCGACGTAACGACCCAGGTTGAAGTGCTGGCATCGATGCGCTCTATCGTTGATCAATACAATACCGCCGCGATTTATATTACGCACGATCTGGCGGTCGTGGCCCAGATGGCGGATGCGATCAAAGTATTGCGTTACGGCGAGACCATCGAGGATGCCGACACCCGTAAAATGCTGTCAGCACCTGAAAAGGAATACACGAAATCACTCTGGTCGGTACGTTCAATCGAAAAAGAAGAAGAAAGATCGGCGGATATCATTCTCAGGGTCGACCACATTGACGCAAGCTACACTGGCAGCGCCAAGGTACTGGACGATGTCACGATAGAAGTGCCGCGTGGGCATACCGTTGCGGTGGTGGGTGAATCGGGATCGGGTAAATCGACCGCCGCACGCGCGATTACCGGTTTGCTACCGCCATCCAAGGGGCAGATTTTATTTAATGGGAAACCACTGCCACCCGCGTTGAAGGATCGCAGTGTCGAGCAGTTGCAGAAAATCCAGATGATTTATCAAATGGCGGATACGGCGATGAATCCGCGCCAGACGATTCGCGATATCATCGGCAGACCGCTGGAATTTTATCTTGGACTGCGCGGCGCCAAGCGAGACCGACGGTTGCTCGAGTTGATGGAAATGATCGAACTCGATGAATCTTTTATCGACCGGTTGCCCGCCGAACTCTCGGGTGGCCAGAAACAACGCATTTGCATCGCGCGCGCGCTCGCGGCCGAACCCGACCTGATAATCTGTGACGAGGTCACGTCGGCACTCGATCAAATCGTGCAAAAAGGCATTCTCGAGCTCCTGTTGCGACTACAGAGGGAGCTTGGATTAACTTATCTTTTCATTACCCATGACATCGCCACGGTGAAAGCGATATCGGATCAAATCGTGGTCATGCTGCAAGGCAAGGTTGTCGAACAGGGCATGAAAAGCGAAATCCTGGCGCCGCCCTACCCCGAATACACCAAGCTGTTGCTGTCGTCGGTACCGGAAATGGATCCCGACTGGTTGACCGGATTGCTGGAGGAGCGCAAACGCGAAGGCTCGATTGCATCGGCTTCCCAGTAAAGGGGGGAGTGTTTTCATTTCATTACCTGAACGACGCCCCGATTATCAGCGTCGAGAATCACCCGCAGTGTGACGGCAACGTCAATGGCCCTGCGCTAATCGAGGCGCCCGCCTGGCTGCACAATCCACCCGGCAAGTACCTGCTATTTTTTGCGCATCACGAGGGTCGTTCGATCCGGCTCGCGGCCAGCAATAAACTCACCGGGCCCTGGCAGATCACAACACCAGCTCCGCTTGACCTGGAGCACAGCCTGTTCGCAAGCGGCAGCCCCGACGAGGCACAACTGCATCCGGAAGCACGCGCTTTGATCGAGGTCGGGGCCGACGGTAATTATCCCCACATCGCATCGCCCGATGCCCGGGCAGCTTTATCGTTCCCGCGATGGCCTCGGTAACTTCGAAACCGGTCTCCGCCTGACCACCGAATCGATACGCCATCACGCATTACTGCAACACGACGGCCAGTGGTACGTGCTGTGGACACGAGTCGGCGATACGCCCGAACGCATATTGCTATCCACCCTGAATACGGCAACCGACTGGCGGCAGTGGCGGTTTGGCGAAACCTGTGAAATTCATCGTGCGCAGAAACCCTGGGAAGGTGCGGACATGGCGCCGAGCGCTTCACAATACGGCGCCTGCATGCAACGGGTTAACCAGCTTCGCGACCCGGCCATATTCGTCGAAGACGGGACTATATACCTGCTCTACGCTATCGCCGGTGAACAGGGCATCGCCATCGGCGAATTAACCAAAATCTAGCCCTCAGATTTCTAACAGAGTACTCAATTATAACAAAGTTGATTAAGTTTACTTTGGGATTCCCTTAGTAGACGTGTGGTTAAATCTGTGATCTACTTTGTGAGAATTATAATAATCTGTATTGATGGGAGAAACAATTGATAAGGATTGTAGCTATACTTGTTTTCTTTTCTGCACTCATAAGCGGGTGCTCCACATCCACAATCGAGGCTGTTCATAAGCCTGAAACACAGCCACAGATTAGTAAAACCATAGCCGCTGAAAATGTTAAAGGTTTAAAGCGCAAAGTAGTAATTGCTCGATTTAGCAATGAAACAAAACATGGGAATTCTTTCCTTTTAGACGAAAGCAACGATCGTATTGGGAAACAGGCAAGCGACATTTTGGCTGCACGGTTAACAGATTCGGGCAAGTTTTTAATGTTTGAACGACAGGACCTGGATAAGATCAAAGCTGAGCAAGATTTAGCAAATATAACGCCAAAATTTGTCGGAGCGGACTATCTTATCATCGGGTCTGTATCTGAGTTCGGGCGTACCTCCGAGAGTGAAGTCGGTATTTTTAGTCGCAACTTAAAACAAAAAGCTAACGCGACAGTGAATGTGCGTCTGGTTGACGTGACTACTGGTCAAATTATTTTTTCGCAAGAAGGTAGTGGCGAAGCACTTTCAGAGGCTAACCGTGTTTTTGGCGTTGGAGAATCGGCAGGCTATGACTCCAGGCTAGATGATGATGCATTGTCTGCGGCAATCTCGAAATTAGTCAGTAATTTGATTGAAAACCTATTAGATCAGCCCTGGATAGCTTATATCCTGGATGTGCAAGAGGGGCAGATTATTGTGTCAGGCGGCAAATCACAGGGGCTCAAGAAAGGCGATATATTTAGGGTTATGAAACGTGGACGTACAGTGAAGAATCAGCAAACTGGTTTTGATATTGAATTGCCTCGGGAAGAGGTGGCTAAATTGGAAGTCTTGGATTTTGCGGGGAATGGCAATAATGAGATATCTATTTGCATATTAATCTCAGGTAGCATCACCGGCTTGAAAACCGATCAACTGGTTATTCAGGAATAGTGGGGGCAAGCTCATGAAGAACATATTAATAGTTGTTTTAGCATTGTTCATGGTGACAGGGTGCGGTTCGTATAAGCAGACTGTACAAGTTGATGATAAAGCGTATTTGTTATTAATTGGTGAAACTAAAGGCTACATTGTCATTATCGACGATAGTAAACCCATTGATCTTCGTCAAGATACAAAGTCATTTAATTTGGATGGTAAAAAAGCCACCAAAATAGAGGTGCCTATTGGCTCGCATACTTTGAAAGTTACCAAGGACGGTGTGCTTACTGTGAATAGAAAATTTTACGTATCAACTGGAACGTCATTCGAGGTGAAACTGTGAGACCCGTATTTTTTGCCATTGTTATAGTCTTTTTTAGTGGCTGTGCGGCCCAAGTGAGCCAGTCTAATTTGTACTGGGGCAATTATTCGAACACACTTTACAATATTAAGAAAGAACCTGGTGAAATCACCAAAGTCGCTCATGAGAAAGAGCTCCAGTCGATAGTGGAAAAATCTAAAGAATTGAATCTGAGGGTACCACCAGGTATTTATGCTGAACTGGGCCTATTCGCAATGGAACGAGGTGACAACAATGCAGCGCAGAATTATTTTGGGTTGGAACAAAATACTTACCCAGAAGGCGCTATTTTAATGCAACGCACAATTTCAACAAAAACTTATTGAATCCTAAGAGAACTATGATGAGATCAATGGCATTAATATTATTGGGCTCGTTAGTATTATTAACGACTGGTTGTGCTACGAG
>QNFD01000310.1 GCA_003645435.1 Gammaproteobacteria bacterium
TATTCATGCCGCCGTTTCCATACACCGAGATTCCGATAGTACTCTTGTCATTTAATGCCCAGTTATAACCAAACTGCGGAACCAGGAACAATTCGCTATCGCTATCGTAGGTGCCCGGGGCAAGACCGAATTCAGGAGGGCCAGCAGGCGCACCGGTAACGGTATAACCCCTGATTGGCGCAAACAGTGCTGCACCTATATCCCAGGCGCCACCTTGCCAGACCATACCGGCCGGGTTGGTCGCCGCGGAAAGCGTATCATGCGAATAGGCCACGCCGGCACCGGCAAGCCCTTTTTCGGCGACACTGGTGCCGTGCGAAAAATAGCCATTGGTTGCGTGGGATTGGGTTGCGAATAAAAGCGTTGCGGTGACTGGTAAGATTACCAGCAGTAACTTCTTCGGGTCTATCATATTGCTATCCTCCTAAGGAACATATGAAATCGGAAGAGGCTGCACTTATTATTATTTTATAGCGGTCTCTGTTCCTCCAGAGATTGCTCTGGAGGCAACTTCGTCTATCAGGCGAAGTTAATTATTGGGTAGTTTTAATCTATTTAAACAGTCCGGTAATTGATCTGGGTCAATCTTTAAACAAACAAATTGACGTCCGAGTCTCCGGCAAATTCGAAAAATGTGGTGGCGCCGGCGTAATCGATGCCGTCGATAAACTCGGACGAGTCCATATCGAACAAATCGACCGTCATCTGGCAGGCAATCATTTTGACTTCTGCCTCCAGGCACATTTCACGTAAATCCTCGACACTGGCGACGCCCTTGGCTTTCATTTTCTGTTTCATCATCATGGTCATGATGGCTTGCATCCCGGGGATTGCGGTGCCGATGACTGGAAACCATTTATCCATTGCCATCGGCATTGGCATACCGGGATTACCCAGCGGCGATACTTCCAGTTTGAGATTTTTCTTAAGCAATTGCAATCCGTAGAATGTGAAAAAAATCTGGGTTTCATAACCCAGCGCGGCAGCGGTGGATGCCAGTATAAAAGGAGGATAAGCCCAGTCGAGGGTTCCTTTAGTCGCAATTATTGCAAGCTTTTTGTCAGACATACTTAGTTTCCTCGAGAATCCTGTTAAATGGGATTGGTTAGGCTAGTTTTTTTTAATATAGAAATGGAATTTTCCTTCCGCTTCGGAACTCTCTAGCAACTCGTTGCCGGTTTGTTTGCAAAACGCGTCGAAATCTTTTACCGAACCAGAATCGGTGGAAACGATGTAGAGGACATCGCCACTGTCAAGACCATTGAGAGCCTTCTTTGAACGTAGTATGGGAAGTGGGCAGTTGAGGCCCGATGCGTCGTATTTTTCTGTAAATTCAGGCATTGGTTTTTTGGTTAACCTCTATATTGCAAACTGATGAAAATCCTGGGTTACGAAGTTACTTATATTGAACTCTTCGATTTATCATAAACCAACTAAAGCGAACAGTTGCTATATTTGTAGAAACTTCGATTCTTAAGTAATCGTAAATTCCAGATTAATAATAGGGCTAACGGAACTCTGGTAATACTGTCCTGATAGGCTGTATCCTATCCAATAAGGGATATAATCAGGGCTGGACCGTAATCAAGAACCAGGTTGATCATCCCGGTATTTTTTTAATTCATCGAGGAGCCAGTCACTGCTATTCTGAGTGGCTATATTCTCGCAGTGAATTTTATACTGTTTCCCGGACATGGTGCTTTTGGTCGCCGAGTATTTAATAAAGTCTTCGGCTGAATTTATCTTGTCCTTAAAATACTCGTACTTCCTTTTAATGTGCTTTTCGGCCCTGGTGCCATCGTAGACGTCGCCGTTGCGTTCGTACTGGCAAGTGGTATTGGCGACGAATTCTAACAGGTGATTTATCTCCTGTTGAGTGTCCGCAATAACGGTGGCTGAAAAAAGCAAGCCGGCCAAGATTAACTGTTTGATTATATACAATGTGTATTCTCTAAAATTATGTATCTGGGAGTGTTTGTAAGATAGAGACCAAATCGGCTATTTCAACCGGGCTGGAATTCAGGTTACCAATGTTACCATCATTACCTGCATTTTGATTAACCTCAGAAACAATTGAGTTTAGTCAGCCGGACTTTGGCGGGATAATTTCTTTGCGAACGGAGTTTGAATGGTAATCAGGGCGACGCCAATGATCGCAAGACATCCGCCCAGGGCGATTTTCATCGTAAGCGTTTCGTCCAGAAAGAAAATTCCCCCGGCAACTGAAGTAACCGGCAGCAGTAAAAGAAAAGGCATTACCTGGTTAACCGTATAAAGCCCCAGTAAGCGATACCAGAATGCGTAACCGAGTGCAGTCATAATTAAACCCAGATAAATAACCGCCGCCCAGGCCTCGGGCGGGGCCGTTTGGATTTGTGTGATTTGATTCGATTCCAGCAAGAATGACGCAATGTACAGTTGCGGGGTAGCAAAAATAGAGACACCGGTGATCAACATAAAACCGCCCACATGGCCCAGTTTTTTGATCATGATTTGACCCACAGCCCAGGTTAAAGCACCGCCGATAACCATGAACACATAGACCAGGTCGTTGGCGAGTTTTGGTTCGCCGACAATTAATACGGTGCCGATAAAGGCCACTGTCATGCCGGCTATCTGTTTGATCGATATGCGGTCGCCGAAAATTAACCAGGCCAGTAATAATCCAAATGGCACCTCAACCTGAACCAGCAGTGCAGCAGTCGAGGCATCGATTCCACTCACACCGGTAAATGTCAGACTGTATTGTATGGCGGCACTTACCAGGGCGATCCAGAAGAGTTTTCTGTATAGCGAAGGCGGGGGGCGGTAGAACCAGATTAGGCAGAATGCGGTAAGCGTAAAACGTAGTGCCATTAACAAAATTGGCGAAAAATGTGCCATGCCTGCCTTTGCAATGACTAAACCCATACCCCAGATCACAGCTACTGACACCGCCATGAGGACATCAACTGGTTTCATATTGCCCAGTCGCCGCCCAATCCCTGCCGGGATAAGCCATATCGAAACTATACGGCCGCAATAATACCGATCTCGACCAGCAGGTCCGGGCTTGCCAGGCGCGCTTCGATGCAGGCGCGCGCAGGTGCATGGCCTTCGGGCACCCATGCATCCCAGGCCTCGTTCATTGCGGAAAAGTGACCAATATTTGCAAGCCAGATTTGTGCCGACAGGATACGTGATTTATCGCTGCCCGCCTCGGCGAGCAACTTGTCGATTTTATCCAGTACCTGCTGGGTTTGAACCGCCGCATTGGCGCTGCTGTCGCTGGCAACCTGCCCGGCGAGATAGACTGTATTGCCATGAACGACTAACTGGCTCATGCGTGAATTGGTGTGACTGCGAGTGATGCTCATATTTGCTGCCCTGAAATTAGTCGCCCGACACTACCTAAATTATTGTCACATCGCAACATACATGTTCTGCCGGCGTATAAGAATGGCGGCTAATCGGCATGCTGCGATAACAGCCGATTGTTGACACTATTCGCTGTAATTACCCTGTGCAACTGGCTGTTATAGTGCAATTGTAAGGGTAACGCTTTATACCGAAGACATGGGTAACACTTTTGGTGTAAACGGGTTACCTGCCGGTTCGACCCGATTCTCGTCTTCGTCAAATAAGCCCTATAAAATACCCATTTGACAGCGTAACCTTTTAGGTTACAATAATACTGTGATAATTAGTTTTACACATAAGGGATTAGAGCGTTTCTACAAAACTGGTAAATCGTCTGGTATTCAAGCAAAACATGCCAAACGTCTAAGGTTAATACTCACCAACCTTGATCAGGCAGAAAGACTGCAAGATATGGATTTACCAGGTTTACGGTTACATGAGCTAAAAGGCAGCCGTAAAAGCATTTGGTCAGTTTCTGTCAGTGGTAATTGGAGAGTAACATTTCGATTCAAAGGTCGAGATGCGGAAATCGTAAACTATGA
>QNFD01000311.1 GCA_003645435.1 Gammaproteobacteria bacterium
AAATATTTTGGTGAACCCGCGGAAAAGGTTCGCGGCTCCAAGCCGATTCACGCGGCTGGGGGTTACTATGATGATCTCGATGCGGCAATCAGTTTCCATCCGTTTTACATGCTGCCGTTATGCAACACCACGCGCTGGAATACGCATTGTGGTGCGGCCTACGCGATGATTTACAGTTTCGAGTGCGACTCGCCACAAAGCTGGCTAAGCCAGGCCGATGAGACTGCAAGCCCGATCGCCGCCGCACACGCGTCGGCGCGCGCGCCCGGCGCCAACGATGCGCTGATGCAAATGTACCTGACCTCGAAGTCTCTGAAAGAACATATGGTGTCAGCTGGTTGCGGCTGGTCGATGAATGAATGCATTCTTACCGCCGGCCAGGCTACCGCGGATAACCTGCCCGCTCAAATCGCACAGATTCAGTACATCATGCGTGTGCCGACCATCGAAATGGCGGAACGTATTACCGGGGTGCTGGATAACAATGCGGCGGCGGCCGCTTCGATCAGCCATTGCAGCTGGCGACGCGACTGGGTAAGCAAATCCCGTCACGGACTGGCCAACCACGCGCTCGCACAGGCAACCTACAACAGCTTGCAGGTGATTGGTGCACCAGTTTTCAATACTGGAAAATCCAGGGAAAAGGCACAGGAAATACAGCGCAACCTGGGGTTCGAACCAATGGAGGCTCCTTTTCTTGCCGAGACCGAACAGCTGATCACGCCGCAGCAAGCGGAAACCGAACTGCGCAAGGAATTGCCCGCATGGCAGGAACATTTTACCTCGGATGATTACACCGAATATTGCTGGCACGCACCCACGGTAAGACTGTATATCGCGCGGCCCACCCTGGCCTCTCCAGAGCCCGGGTACAAATACCCGGCCTGGGTCATGAATGCGCTCGGCGGGATTCGTGAAACCATCGAACCGATGATCGGTTGTGCTGCCAAAACGATTGGTTGTACCGTGATTGATCTGTTAACAAGCGACCACCTCCTGACAGAAGCAAAACACGAATTTGAGCAACGCACCGGTGGCGGCGTTCGAGGAAGTAACTGGCAGGCGCCTCTGTGTGATTACGAACCACCGCTCGATTTTCGCTGGCCGGAATACATAACCACCGAGCGTGGACACGAATGGTGGATTCCTGGCTAACGACTTTCACAAGGGATATTGCTTCTTATAGCAATTCAAATAAATATTTATATCGACCGGGATGGTACACTTCATAAAGGTCGGTTATAGGAGGGGCACTCATGAGCAGGACAATTTTCGAGCGCTACGGCGGTTTCGCCAGTGTCAGCAAGGTGGTGTCGGCTTTCTACGACCAGATGCTGGATTCGGAAGATACGGCCCGTTTTTTCGAGGGTATCGATATGCGCCGCCTGATCGACCACCAGACCAAGTTCATCTCGACCCTGATGGGAGGTCCGTCAAGCTATACCCAGGAACAACTCAAACGTGCACATGCGAGACTGGGGATAGATTCCGCCACCTTTGACAAATCGGCCAAACTGCTGAGTGAAACACTGGAAGATTTCGATTTTGACGAAAGCGATATAGCAGAGGTTCTGGCAGAGTTTCACAGTTACAAGTGGGTTATCGTAACCGGGGAATGATAAGAAACCGATATGACCGAAAAACCTTCAAAATCAGGCGTTAATCTCGACTACAAGCAGATTTTCCAGTCACTCAGTCAGGCAATCGCTGTGATCGACCCGGTCACGCACCAGGTTATTTATGAAAACGCGATTTTCTTCGACTGGTTCGCACCCGACGATGACGTGGATGGCGTCATCCTGGACCGTTTACCGGATTTGAAAATGGACCGGCTGATGTCACGTATCGAGGAAGGCAGGAGTTTCAGATTCGAGACAGAGGTCAAAATCAAATCTCGTGATGTGCCGGTCAGGGTAAGCTTTCGGCCGGTTGAAATCGAAGACCAATCATACATTCTCGCGGAGGCTAGCGATATCACCAAGGAAAAGGAATCACAGTACATGCTGGAATCCTATTCCCGGCTGGCAGAGAAAAATACCAAGAAACTCGAATCTGAAAAAAATCGGGTCGAACGCCTGCTCCTCAATATCATGCCCAAAACAATCTATGAGGAACTCAAGGATTCGGGCGTCACCTCGCCACAGCGGTTCGAGAGCGCCACCATACTCATGCTGGATTTCGTCAAGTTTACCGATATGACGATTTCTCATGACCCCAGCGCACTCGTATCCGAACTTAACGACATCTTTTCTTCCTTCGATCGCATTGTCGAAAACTTCTCCGGTGAAAGAATTCGCACTATCGGTGACTCATACATGTGCGCCAGCGGCTTACCCGAAGAAAACGATGATCATGCTAAAAACATGGCCAAGGTAGCATTGCGTATACGTCGCTACCTCGAACGCCGCAATGACGCCCATCCGCAGGAATGGCGTTGTCGCATGGGTCTCAATTCCGGTTCGGTGATAGGTTCGCTGGTCGGCATTCAGAAGTATGTCTACGACCTGTTCGGGCCAGGCGTTAATCTGGCGGCGCGTATGGAAAGCCTCTCCGAACCGATGCACATCACCACCAACCAGGCGACCTACGAGTTGCTGAAAGACGATTTCTTATTCAGTGAACGCGGCGAGCATGATGTTCGCGGCTTCGGCAAAATGAACCTGTACTACCTGGAAAGTGAACAGCCCCGGTAAACGAATTGTCCTGGCTCCACTCAGTGCCAAAGAATACGTTATTCGGGTCTAGTGATGGCGATGATTAAATTTGCCACCTACAACATACAGTATGGCGTAGGCCAGGATGGTCAGTACGACCTCACTCGCGCAATCGCAGAACTCCAGGATCAAGACATTATTTGCCTGCAGGAAGTCACTACCCATTGGTCGACCTGCAATCGTGATGTACAACCGGACATGCTGGCAAAAGCGCTCAATCTTTATGCAGTTTATGCTCCGGCCTGGGAAGTCGATGACAGTCACTGCAGTCCGGATGGCGTAATCACAAATGCGCGCCGTGGGTTTGGTAACATGGTGTTGTCGCGCTGGCCGATAGTCTATTCGCGACCTCATTCCCTGGAGAGACCACGCACCGAAGTACCGGCCGACTTTCATCCGAACACCGATTTCCCCCGTACCGCGCTTGAGGTAGTTATCGATATTGGCGACACCGCGTTACGCATATTTTCAGTACATTTAAGTCATTTGCCCGGCCTCCAGCAGGAATCCCAGATCGAAATGCTAAAACAGCTGGTATGTTCGCTTCCGCAGGAAGCCCCGATGTGGGAAGAAGACCCTCGCTTATTCCAGTTTACCCAGGATCAACCGGCCCCCAGCGTACCTCGATCATCCCTCTTGCTAGGCGACTTCAATTTTGAGCCAGACAGCGCACTCTATACCGCCATGCTCGACCCGTTACCGGGAGCAACATGCGGACTGGTCGACGGCTGGACCGTGAGTGGGAATGATGGGGCAGGTGAGCAGACATGCATCGAAAATGATGGCCGCTTATCCCGGCTTGACTATATATTTGCCAGCGACGACTTGCGGTCAAATATTCAAAGTGCCAGGGTTAATCAAAATACCAGGGCATCCGACCATTTTCCACTCTATTTTGACCTCGAGATATAGCCATGCCGAACGACAACCCCCAGGATAAAACTGCGGAGAAAAAATGGAGCCCGGAACCGGCCACCTTAGCTCCAATTAATTGCTGGCCACCGCGTCCACTTAAGCTGTTCAAGTGGCTGTTTGGATTTCCTGGCTTTCTGTGGCCGGAAAATATACTTTTGTTAGGCATCACGCTTATAACCTGGATCTTCCTCACACCAGATCTAAACTCTATGAGTTCTTTCGAGGTTTGGTGGATCGCCCTTCTGTTCGCGCGAAATATTGCCCTGATTCTTTAGTTATACGGCGGTGCACATCTCTACTTCTATGTT
>QNFD01000312.1 GCA_003645435.1 Gammaproteobacteria bacterium
CTTGCCGACGCGGTTAAGTCTAATACCGGTATCAGGGCATCGGTGTTTCACGAGGGCATGACCCTGGTCGAACGCGACCGTGCGGCCGCCTGGTTTGCCGACCACGAAGCCGGCGCGCAGGTACTTTTCTGTTCTGAAATTGGTAGCGAGGGACGAAACTTCCAGTTTGCGCACCACCTGGTTTTATTCGACTTGCCGGTGAATCCGGATCTGCTTGAACAACGCATCGGCCGGCTTGATCGCATTGGTCAAAACGCGGTGATAAATATCCATGTTCCCTACCATCAGGGTAGTGCACAGGAAATCATGTTCCATTGGTATCACGAGGGTTTGAACGCTTTCGAGCAAACCTGCCCGGCCGGCCACCAGGTGTTCGTGCAAATGCGCCGCAAATTACTCCACCATCTCGAAAACCGTGAACTGGAGGTTGAAGTATTCATCGATGAAACCCGCCAGATGTATAAACAGTTGAATGAGGCTTTGCAGCAGGGTCGTGATCGCCTGCTGGAATACAATTCCTGTCGGCCGCTGATTGCCGAAAGTTTGACCGATGAGGCAATGCAGCGCGACTACGAGCTCGATACTTTTAAGTTCATGGAGAGAATCTACGACTGTTATGGTGTCGACAGTGAAATTCGCGGCCAGGACTGCTGGGTGATTACGCCTGGCAACAACATGCTCGCAAAAATGCCGGGACTGCCGGACGACGGCATGACCGTTACCTATAATCGTAATATTGCGTTGTCGAACGAGGATGTACGATACCTGACCTGGGAACATCCTTTTGTTGGTAACGCGATGGACATGATACTGAGTAGCGAGTTTGGCAATACCGCATTGATCGCAATCAAATACCCTGGCGCCAAACCTGGAACCCTGTTACTCGAGTGCCATTTTCTGATGGAGTTTGCGGACGACTGCAAACTTGAAAGTCAGCGATATTTTCCCAATAGCAGTGTGCCGGTGATAGTCGATGAAAATCGACACGAACACGCTCAGTTGCTCGAACCAGATTTAATTCCGCGTATGTTGCAGCGCGTCGACCCAGATACATCATTGAAGATAGTGAAGGCAAAACAGACTGAATTGTCAACATTGCTTGAGTTATGCGCGCAAATAGCAGATAAACAGGTGCCGGGCCTGGTGGCCAACGCGAAGCGGCGTAGTGAGCAGGTGCTGGGGCGTGAACTGGACCGCCTGAACGCATTGCAAAAGATAAATACTAGTGTGCGTGATGAAGAAATCGAGTTTTTCCGCGATCAACTCAGGCAATTCGACTCGGCCCTGAAAAATGCCAGTCTCAGGCTGGATGCAGTGCGCGTGATGGTTGCGATCTAGGGAGCCTCTGATTAATTCTGGGCGCAACGCGTTCATTCATGAATTGATTAGAGGCTCCCTAGGGATATCCTGTCACGATGGTTGGCTCAGGGTGCGTCTTACCGCATCTTGCCAGCCTGCGTATTTTCGGCGTCTGGTATTTTCGTCCATGTTCGGACTGAAGCGTTTTTCGAGCCCCCAGCTTTTTGAAAATTCTTCCTCGTCACCATAAAAACCACTTTGCATGCCACCCAGCCAGGCTGCTCCCAGCGCGGTAGTTTCAAGTACCGTGGGCCGATCAACCTCGGCGTTGACCAAATCGGCAAGGCGCTGCATGGTCCAGTCGGAGGCTACCATGCCACCGTCGACTCGTAGTACTGTATCGCCTGATACCTTCCAGTCGCGGTGCATTGCATTGAGCAAATCACAGGTTTGGTAACAAACCGATTCCAGTGTCGCCCAGGCGATTTCAGCGCGCCCGGTGCCGCGTGATAAACCGTAAATCGCCCCGCGGCAATCTGCGTCCCAGTATGGAGCACCGAGACCCACAAAGGCCGGCACCAGGTAGACTTCCTGTGATTCGTCGGCAATGGCGGCGAGTTCACCGGATTGTTCGGCACTATCGATCAGGGCGAGACCGTCGCGCAGCCATTGCACCGCTGCGCCGGCGACGAATATCGATCCTTCGAGCGCGTAACAGGCTTTTCCATCGAGTTGATAGGCAATCGTGGTGAGTAATCGATTGTTTGATTGCACGCCGGTTTCGCCGGTGTTCAACAGCGCAAAACAACCTGTGCCATAGGTTGATTTCATCATGCCCGGCTGGAAGCAGGCCTGACCCACGGTGGCGGCCTGCTGATCGCCGGCGATGCCGGAAATTGAAATTTTTCCGTCGAATAGCGATTTATCGGTTAGTGCAAAATCGCTTGCCGAATCTCTAACCTCGGGTAACATCGACGCGGGAATGTCGAATAGTTTCAGCAGGTCTTCGCTCCAGCAGTGATTGTATATGTCGTAGAGCATCGTGCGGCTTGCATTGGTCGCATCGGTGGCGTGTACGGCGCCGCCACTCAGGCGCCAGAGTAAAAAACAATCGATCGTACCAAAAGCCAGTTCGCCCCGCATTGCGGCGGCGCGAGCACCGTCGACATGGTCCAGGATCCAGGCTATCTTCGTTGCCGAAAAATAGGGGTCGAGCAATAATCCGGTTTTTTTCATCACCAGTGGTTCATTGCCCTCGTCGCGCAGACGGCGGCAAAAATCGGAGGTACGCCGATCCTGCCAGACTATGGCGTGATGCAATGGTTTACCGGTTTTGCGGTTCCAGACCACAGTGGTTTCACGCTGGTTGGTAATTCCGATCGCGGCAATATCCGTGGTAGCGGCATTAACCTTCGCCATCGCTTGCCGGCAAGTCGACAGCGTAGTTTGCCAGATATCCTCGGGGTCATGCTCCACCCAGCCAGACTGCGGGTAATGTTGTTCGAACTCCTGCTGACCGACCGCACATTTTTGATAATTTTCATCGAACAAGATAGCGCGTGACGAAGTTGTTCCCTGATCGATTGCAATTACGTATTTGTGATTCATACTCATAATCTAGTACCGGTTTATGGATAATCTAATAATAACGGTAAAGTGAATTGGGGACGTAGCACATTTTTCTAAAAGTAGGATGGGTGCAACCCATCACCCCAGCCAGGTAGGCGTAGTAATTTTTGCCAGCCCAATTTTGATGGGTTGCACCCATCCTACATCTGGTTTATCAATTTCATTGAAAACTAAAAAAACATTGACATACATACCGGTCGGTATTACAAGGCATACCAATTGGTATGTGGGGCTCGAATGAATGACTTGAATGACAATGAAGTGTATTGGTGGCGTCCGCTGGATGATGTCGAGCCAGACACCCGTGGCAAGATACTATTTGCCGCCTACAAGGAAATTCATAGCCAGGGATTTCAGGCTGCCAGCCTGAACAACATACTGGCTCATACTGGAGTCACCAAGGGTGCGCTATACCATCATTTTCCTAATAAGACCGAGCTCGGATATGCAGTAGTCGATGAAGTCATCGCAAGGCATATTGATCAAAGCTTCATACAGCCGCTACAAAATTTAGAGAATCCGATCGATGGCCTCATCGAGTTGATTCGAAACTCCGGCAATGTCTTTTCGATCACGGATATTAACCTGGGCTGCCCGCTCACCAGTCTGGCCCAGGAAATGGCGCCAATCGATGAGGGATTTCGCCTGCGATTGAGTAACATCTATGAGAAGTGGCATCAGTCGATTGCAGAGGTCATGACCGAGGCCAAAAACGCGGGAAAGCTCATCGATGAAGTCGAACCCTATACGCTTGCGGTAACTGTTGCCGCGACCATGGAGGGTGCGCTCAATGCGGCCAAGGTAGCACAGAGCCTGGACAAGCTTTATCACTGCGGTTGCGGACTGATTCAGTATCTGCAACTGATTCAAAAACCGGAGTAACAAACCACCATGGCAAAAAATTACGCCGAATTTGTCATTCGGCACAAAGGCTTAACCGTTCTACTAAGTATTGTAGCGATCATGTCGATGGGACTTGGCGCCCAGTTCCTCA
>QNFD01000313.1 GCA_003645435.1 Gammaproteobacteria bacterium
GAAACCTCGTTTTTCCGCCTCTTTATAAATTTTCGCACAGCGAATTTCACTGCCACAGCGCACGATAAATACATCGGCTTCTTTACCACTCATTAATGGTCGTATGACTTCGTCAATCAGACCGTCTTCAACCAGCGGTTTGAGTCGTTTGGGGATTTTCAATGTAGTCTCACTTTCTGCAACAGCCAGAGATGGTTATTGATGTTGTATGTTCCGATACTTCCATACTGTATAGCCAGATCCTGTTTAATTGCCCAGTTTTCTAACGCGGATTTTCCTGCCTTTGATCTTTCCATCGAGCAGGATCTTAAGTGCTTGCCTGGCAACCTTTCGGTCCACCGCCACATAGGACATTTTATCGAGGATGTCGATCTTGCCGATGAGCTTGCCGGGTAATTCGGTATTGGCTGTTAGTGCACCTAAAATATCACCGGCCCTGATTTTGTCTTTTCTACCCGCGTTGATGAATAGTGTTTCCATGGCTGGTTTGAGAATAGAGCTACCCTGGCGTTGCAGGACAGATGGGTTTTCAACCTTTATCGGGCTGCCTTGATAGCTTTCAATGGCATCAATACGACTTTGTTCACCTGCTGTGAAAAGACTCAGTGCTAAACCTTCATTACCCGCTCTACCGGTGCGACCTATACGATGGATATGAATTTCAGGGTCCGGCGTTATTTCAAAGTTGACAACGGCAGCCAGGTCCTTGATGTCCAGCCCTCGAGCGGCGACATCGGTTGCAATCAAAATCGAGCTGCTACGATTTGAAAACTGAATCAAAACCTGGTCACGCTCAAACTGCTCCAGATCACCGTGTAGGCTCAACGCGTGATACCCGCGTTTGCATAACTCGTCTTTTAAATCCTGGCATTGCTGTTTTCGGTTACAGAACACGAGTGTGGATTCGGGTTGAAAATGTTCGAGCAAGGCAACCAGTGTCTCGGTTCTATTGTCCTATCGAATTTAGTAAAAGGTCTGTTTAATCTCTTTTATGTGATGCGATTTTTCAATTTGAATTTTGACTGGCGAATGTTGAACCGCACTACTGATATTCACAATTTCCTCGGCGTAGGTAGCCGAAAATAAAACGGTTTGTCGCTTGCCGGGCAAACTGTCCTTGATGAGCATGATGTCGCCCAGGAAGCCCATGTCTAACATCCGATCTGCTTCATCGAGAACGAAGGTCGAAACCTGTTGCAGATTCAAGCTACCTTTGGACAGGTGTTTCAAAATACGGCCCGGGGTGCCGATTACGATATGCGGAGCCGATTCCAGTGATGCGGTTTGTCTGGCAATTGGTTTACCACCGCACAAAGTGAGTATCTTTGTATTCGGTATGGTTCGCGCCAATCGCCGAATTTCATTACTTACCTGATCGGCAAGTTCACGCGTCGGGCAGAGCACCAGTGCCTGAACCTGTCGGCGATGCGTCTCCAGTTTGTTTATGATGCCAATAGCGAATGCCGCGGTTTTTCCACTGCCTGTTTTTGCCTGCCCGAGTAAATCCTGTCCAGAGAGTAGAATCGGTAAACTTTGCTGTTGAACCGGAGTCATCGACTCAAATCCGAGCGAGGCTATATTGCTCAGGAGTTCCGCCCGGATAGGCAGTGTTGAAAAGGCAGATGAAGTCACAAACAGGGAGTCCGATTAAACGCCGGCGCATAGTAACAGAATCAGCCCGAAAGCATCGCAGTACTAATCGGGTTTACGCTGCGCCATGGATTCTCCTTGAGTATAAAAATTACTTATTCGCTTTTGTGATCCTGTTCGCGCAATTTAACGAATGTATTTGTCACTTGGGGAGTCGCAATATATGGGTATTTTTTGGAACAGGGCTATCAAAGCTTTCCTGGCGGTGCAGATTATCGTACTAAGCGGATGCCTCAACACCGGTGATAACGGTAGCACGGCACCCCCGGCTGAAGAGCGTGAACTGGTCACCCTCGAGCAAGGCTGGAATAATGATGAACGCCTGGATTTTTACAATACTTCGCAGGGCTCGCAGCTAATTCCGTATTCCTGGTTTCTCGCGCTGGAACAAGCCGGCAGCGAGGCGTTGTTCCTCGCTGACGATAACATTCGGCGACTGGGATACATCCCGCAACAACCGATTGCGGGTCGCAATTCGGATGGCCTGCCCATTGGCTTCGTCAAGGACGACAATATAGAGCCGTTTCTGCTTTCAAAAATTTCAGCATCTCGCCTGCCCGCCGAGGCGGGTGCTCTCCAGTCGGAATACCAGGAGTGGCTGGGCCTGACCTGCGCCGCCTGTCATATCTCGGAGATCGAGCTGGATAAACATGTGCTGCGAATCGATGGCGGCCCGCCACTGTCCGACTTTCAGTCTTTAATCGAAAATCTCTCCAAAGCGTTGCAGGCGACTGTGGACGACGACGACAAACTGACCCGGTTTGCGAAAAAAGTGCTCGCACAAGGGGGTTACAGTGAAGGCGAAAAGCAACGTTTGCGACAGGAACTAACCCCATTCATTGCCTGGCTCGACAATTACATCGAGTTTAACTACAGCGGGCTTACGACAGCCTATGGCTATGGCCGGCTGGACGCTTTCGGTGCGATCCTCAACCGGGTGACGGCAAGTTTTACCGGTATCGCGGGCAATGCAACACCGGCCAACGCGCCGGTTAGTTACCCCTTTCTCTGGAATACCTCACAGTTAAGCTGGGTGCAATGGAACGGTTCCGCCAATAATCATATAGGCCGTAACGTCGGTGAGGTATCGGGTGTGTTCGCGGATACCGTGGTCAAAACTTCCAATCCATCTGAAATGTTTCGATCCTCGGCAAAAATCATGAACCTGGCTCGGCTGGAGGATTTAATGAGCCAGCTGGACTCTCCCAAATGGCAAGTGCCATTGCCACCAATCGATCAGGACAAGGCGGCCAAGGGCAAAGACCTGTTTGCCGAGAATTGTGTTTTTTGTCATGGCATTCGGGATGCCGATGGGCAATTTCCGATGACCGCTCCGAACCCGCTCGGTAAAAAGTTCATCAAGGTCAATATGGTAAAGCTCAGTCACATCGGCACCGATCCGCTGATGGTGATGAATTTTGTAAACCCGGCCCTGAAGGTCGATCCGGGTGTAGTGCGGAGTTTTCTCCCGGACAAATACCAGGATGCAGCAAAAGTTCCGCGCGGCGAGATGTTGTCGGCTGTTGTCAGGAATGTAATTGGTAAGCAGATAGCCGCTTTTAGCCCGCCGCTCGATCAACAACAGTTGCTGGAATTGGCGGGATACCACCTACCAGCAGACAAGGGCGGGCCTGCGCCGCCGAACCTGGTTGCCTACAAGGCTCGACCATTAAACGGCGTCTGGGCGACAGCGCCTTTTCTGCACAATGGATCAGTCTCCAGTCTTTACCAACTCTTGCTACCCGACACAGAGCGGGAAATGTCTTTTGATGTCGGCAGTAAAAATTTCGATGTTAAGAATGTCGGTTTTTTGCCCAGCGAGGCGGGTAATCGTTTCAGATTCGATGCGCTGGACTCGGCGGGCAAGCCGATTCCAGGAAACGGCAATCACGGGCACAGCGGTAGTTTGTATACCGCCACCCGCACGCAAGACGAGGGGTGGCGCAACTTCACCGATGAGGAACGTTACCAGCTGATCGAGTATATGAAAACGCTGTGACGGCAGGCGTCGTTAGGCGGTATCAAGCGCTTGCTATGATGGGGGAATCTACCCTGGTTCCCGGCACCCCCGACATACGCAAGCGACAGCTTCGAATGAAGCTTGAGGTTCTTACCGGCAAGTAGTGCCCCGCTCGAATTACCAGGGAAGCTCTGATTAAGTTGCTATTTTTTTGTCATTGCGAGCGAAGCGAAGCAATCTTATTGCAATAATCAATGAGTTAAAGATTGCCGCGTCGCTGTCGCTCCTCGCAATGACGAATTAATCA
>QNFD01000314.1 GCA_003645435.1 Gammaproteobacteria bacterium
ACCAGGTCGAGTTCACGAAACAAGAATTCCGGAATCTCCGACTTTGTAGATTCGCTGACAATGATGTTGACACCGTAGTTTTTGGTGAGTCCTTCCAGGCGGGAACCAAGGTTGACCGCATCACCGAGCACGGTATAGGCCATGCGAAACTCGGAACCCATGTTGCCGACATTCATGTTGCCGGTGTTCAGGCCAATACCAATATTCACCTCCGGCCAGCCACGCTGTCTGAATTCCTCCTGCATGATCTTGAGCTCGTCCATCATTTCCATAGCGGCATAAAGTGCATGTCGGGCGTGCTCCGTATCGGCTAGTGGTGCACCCCAGAATGACATAATCGCGTCACCCATATACTTGTCGATGGTGCCTCGATTTTTGTGAATCACCCGGGTCATCGGGGTTAGCAACGCATTCATCAGTTGGGTTAGCTGTTTTGGGTCCATGCCTTCAGAGATGGTGGTGAATCCACGCACGTCGGAGAACAGCACGGTCATTTCACGATTTTCACCATCCAGCGAGTACTCTTCGGGTGACTCGGACATTTCGTCAACCAGTTCGGGTGGTATGTAGTGGCCGAATAGATTGGCGAGTTGACGTTTACCACGTGACTCGATGAAAAAGCCATAAGTCATGTGCAGCATGAATATCAACACGATAAGCAGCAGGGGGCTGGCCAGCGGCAGGATCAGGTTATTATGCCAGGCAAACAAGGTTCCGGCCAACACTATTCCGGTGAAGCCCAGAGTTCCAGCTGCCGCGAGTAACGGTGAAACCAGTGGTAGTAACAGGGCCATGCTGGCCGCTATTACTACCAGCAATACGAATTCGTAACCGATGGTCCAGGCTGGCTTATGTTTGATTCGATGATCAAGAATTCCGGAAATAATGTTGGCGTGAACTTCAACCCCGGGATAGATATTCTGCACCGGAGTCGAGCGCAGATCGAGTAAACCGGGTGCCGAGGTACCTATCAAAACGATCTTTCCTCTGAGCTGAGCAGGGTCGGCTTTACCGCTGAGTACCATGTGTGCAGGCAGGTAAGTGAAACTGCCTTGCCGGCCTCGATAAGGAACGAATACCGCACCGCTGGCATCGACTGGTATGTGGTAGTTGTTGAGTTTGATAGATTCGAGGGCGTAGTACTCTGTACCGCCTTTCAATCCCTCGGTTTCAACCGCTAGCTCGATTCCTGCCGCATCAAGATGGACCTGTGCGGTTGCCAGCGCGAGTGATGCAAACAGGTATCCCTGGTAAGCCTGTATCAGCGGTACACGACGAAATACGCCGTCGGCATCGACGTAGGGATTGTCGAAGTAACCGCCAGACCTGGCCGATGCCTGCAATATATCGAGATTTCCCGCATAGCCAGCTGCCTCGTTGATCGGCAGGCGCTGACTCCATTGCACATCCATTTTAGTCAGCGCTGGTGGCAACAAACCGGTTACTCCGGTTTCAGTTCCCTGCAACCTGGATTTAAAGTAATAACCCAGTACAACATCTTTACCGATCAAGCTATCGGCGAATATCTCGTCATGCATCAGGCTGGGACGTATGCGTTCAAATTCCTCTCGATAAGCGGAGTTATTTTTCAACGTGGTACGCGCCAGTTGCTCGAATTGTTGCAGCCCGGAACTTTCATCCTTCTCGGCAAATACGATATCGAAACCGACCACATCGGCCTGGTACAGCCCAAAAAGATTTTCCACTATAGTCGCTAACTTGTCTCTTCCCCAGGGCCAACGGCCGACTTCAGCCAGCGAGTTCTCGTCGATGTCGACGATAACAACGCGTTCGTCCAGCGTATTTGGGCGGGTGAAATTGAGTCGCGCATCATAGGTCCAGTTTTCCAGCTGTTTGACAAATGGGTACTTGTACAAACCGGAGGTATCGATCAGTACAACAAACAGGATGAAGGCGCTAAGCGCTAGTCTGATTAAGCGCTGAAGTCGCATTGTGTGCTCCCGGGATTAAGATCGGATGAGCAGTCGAGAGGAAATTACTTCAGGTAAAATTCCATTTTTACGCCAGCAACTTCGATAATGTCGTGGCTTTTCAATTCGTGGGCGTTAGATCCAATCGGTGAGCCGCCGACTTTTGGTACGCTATTATTGGGGCCACCGTCCACGTGGATTAAAAAGAATCCCTGAGGGCGTCGTGTGATTGCCGCGACTTGTACGCCGGGCTGACCAATAGTGGTTAAGGCCTTGGTGAGTATTAATTCTCTGCCTGCATTGGCACCGCTCAATAATTGCAGGCATGCTTCCTTGTTTGCCATTGGTGAGGCGGCCGTGGTTGCAGCTTCCGAAGCAATCGCGGCGGATATTTTCTGTACCGATTTATCTATTTCCTTGCCGCCGGCTGTCTCGGGCATACCAGCTTCACCCGGGCGGATAATCATAGTCTGCTCAAAGTCCTGTTCGCCGCCACTATTTTTACTTTGATAAATTATCTGGTACTTGCCGAGGGTGATATTGTCGCCATTTTCAAGTGCGTGTTTTTTTACCAATTTACCATTTACGTAGGTGCCGTTGGTGCTGCCGAGGTCCTCCAGGAAGGAGTCTTCGAGTATGGTAATTACCTGCGCATGCCTGCCACTAACCGACAAATTGTCGATTTGTATATCATTGCCTGGCTTACGGCCAATAGTGGTTGTTTCATTGACCAACTCGAACTCAGTTTCTTCGCCCGTGCTTGATGTCGTGATCAGTTTTGCGACCATGTTGTTATCCAGCCTCTAGAGTATTTTCTACCGGGTGCAATCCGTTATTCGTCAAACCATGCAACAAATTTTTTAAACCAGCCTTTGCGGGACGAAAAATCATCGTCTATCCGGCATAACATTACCGAAATATTGTCCTTTCCGCCTTTCTGGTTTGCCTTTGTAATCAATTGCTTGGCAGCTTCTTCTAGATTAGCACTAAATTGTGTAATAGTTAAGTATATATCTTCATCTTCAACTAAATCGGTTAGTCCATCTGAACATAGCAGGTATATATCATTTTTCAGAACTATATCCTCCTGGATATCGGGCATGACGATAGGATCGATGCCCAAAGCGCGGGTAACCAGGTTCTTGTTCATCGAATTTCGGGCTTCTTCAGGGGTATAAAAACCACGATCGATCAACTCCTGGAGAAGTGAGTGATCTTTAGTGATTTGTTCAAATTTGTTCGCCCGCATTCGATAACAGCGTGAATCGCCGATATGTGCGAGTGAGAACGAATTGTTGTAAAACTGTAGCACGACGACTGTAGTGCCCATGCCTTTGTGTTCAGGATTGATTTCGGCTGTTTTGTACACCAGCTGGTTGGCCGCGACGACCGCATCCTGAATGCAAATCGATTCCATCGAGAAGCCGCTGGTTTCGTCGATTTCCCCTGCAGCGATCCTGGGTAAGCTTTGTTGCAGTTCGTCGATGATGGTGTCAACCGTCATACTGCTGGCGACTTCGCCTCCACGGTGTCCACCCATGCCATCAGCAAGTACCACCAGGCCAAGCGCACTATCGAAGCCGATAGAATCTTCGTTTTTACGACGCACGATGCCTTTGTCGGTTAGTCCAATGATCGTGATTTTATTTTGTAGATTCATTTAACTGTCAGGCTTGGGTTGCAGAAAAACTTTTAACGCATTGGCGAATTCAATTCCTGTCTGATAGCGTTGATCAACGTCCTTGATCAGTGACTTGTTTACCACCGCGGCCAGAGCCTGTGGAATTGTAGCGCGAATAGTTCTTATATCCACTGCTTCTTCGTTAGTAATCTTGTACATCAGGCTTGCCATGGAATCAGCTTGAAACGGTAACGATCCCGAAAGCATCTGGTAAAGCATGACGCCCAGCGAAAACAGGTCCGAGCGGCCATCGACCTTTTTACCCGCCAGCTGCTCAGGTGACATGTAAGATGGAGT